>JANXVK010000455.1 GCA_025351675.1 Rhizobacter sp. | reverse complement strand
CGGCCCGTTCGGCGGCATCGGCATGGGCGGCATGTTCAGCGTCGTCAAAGTGCGCGACGACGTGAAGGCCGGCAACTACACGGACCCGGGCTGGTACGCGCACCCCGCCGGCACGGTTGCCCGCGAGTACACCGGCGAGCTCGCCCCACCAGCGCGCGGCCGGGCGCCGAAGGCCGACGGCGCCACGCTGAAGGCACGCAAGCCGTCGGGCCACCAAGGCCACTGACACCCTCCGTTCAATCGACGAAAGCTCATCTCATGAACACAACACTTGTCCGCTGCCTGATAGTCAGCGCTTTCGCGCTCGCTTCGGCCGCAGCGCTCGCACACGGCGATACAACACAGCCGTCGGCGGCGCGTCAGCACGACGGCCGCAGGGCGGCAACCACCGACTTCGGTCGCGAGGGCGATCCGAAAAGAGCCACCCGAACCGTCGAGGTCGACATGACCGACAACATGCGCTTTACCCCGGCCGATATCGCGGTCAGGCGCGGCGAGACGATCCGTTTCGTGGTCCGCAACGACGGCAAGCTGCTGCACGAAATGGTGCTCGGCACCGTGCGCGCGATCCACGAGCACGCCCAACTGATGAAGAAGTTTCCCGAGATGGAGCATGCCGACGCGAACATCGCGCACGTTCAACCCGGCGCGCGCGCCGACATCGTCTGGCAGTTCACACGGGCCGGCCAGTTCCGGTTCGCGTGCCTGCAGCCGGGGCACTTCGAGGCCGGCATGGTCGGCCGGCTGACGGTCAAGTGAACCGCGCCACCGCCACACGATCCGCGAAGGAATCCGTCATGAACATCTCATTGAAACTGATTGCCGTCTGCACCTTGTCTGCCGCCTTCACGGCCGGCGCTCAGCCGGCCCCTGCGCAAGCGGCAACATCGGCGCTGGCCGACGGCGAAGTCCGCAAGGTCGACAAGGACGCCGGCAAGCTCAAGCTGCGCCACGGCCGCATCGAAAACCTGGACATGCCGGCGATGACGATGGTGTTCCGGGTCTCGGAGCCGACGCTGCTCGATGGCCTGAAGGAAGGCGACAAGGTCCGCTTCGCCGCTGTGCGCGGCGGCGGCGCGATCACCATCACGCGCATCGAGCGAACGAAGTAGCGCCGCGAGGCGCGCGCCCGGCGAGTTCGACGAGTGTGGCGCGCCGCGCCCCGAAAGACGCTTGCAATCCCCGGCGTTTATCACCTCCGACACCCCCGAACCCGGGGCTGTAAGTGGAAGTCTCACTCTTTCGGATGATGACCGCGTCGCGCATGGCCCGGAGCATCGCGCAGCCCCTTCCGCAACCTCGAGGATCCTTGATGACAACCGCTTCGACACGTCTGCGTACTCAATCCGGAATCGGCGCCGCGATCCTTGCGCTCTTCGCGGCGTCTTCGGCGGTTGCCGATCCGATCGCGATCGGGGTCGCGGGCTACTGGCTCGAAAACATCGGCATCAACACGCTCGGGGCCGCACTTGGCGGGTCGGAAACCGGCACGACCCGCACACTGTTTGTTGCGCAGGGTGTCACGCCCATCGCCGGCACCACTGCAACGGCGAGCCTGAGCGGCGCCCCCTCACACGCCCCTGAGTACGATCCCGCGAGGGACGAATGGGCACGGGGCAGTCCCAACCCGACGGCGGCACAGCTGGGGCCACTGACCGTGGTGTTCGCGAATGGCGCCGATACCGCGTCGTTCACCGGCCGCAGTCTGGTTGGCGTCGCGCCACTGGCGTTGGTGACGACCCTGTGGATCGACAGCACGGTGGACCCCTTTGGCCCGACAGTGCATTGGTCGCTGCCTGTGAGCACCGGCGATTACGATTTGATCCAGTGGGTCCATCACTCCAATGTCGCGAACGCGGAGGTCGGAACACGTCAGACATTTGCCGACCTGACGACCGCCAGTTTCGACCTCTACGGCGCCGGAACGGGTGGGCTTTTGCCAGCGGGCTTCGAGCTGACGATCAGCGTGCGTTTGGTGGACCTTTACGACGACACCAAGCCGCTCACTACCGACAACATCGCAGGAACGTCGCGCGCCTGCATCAACTACACGGCGCCTCTTGTTACGGCGGTACCGGAACCAGCAACCTGCGCGTTGATGGCGGCACGTTTCGGTCTCGTTGGAATCATGGCTCGCCGGCGCAAGCAGAAGGCCTGAACCGCAGCGCTCGGGGCGCGCAATCCCCGGCCGTCACGCGCTCAGTGGGCCTCGTCCCAGTTCGCGCCGACGCCGACCTCGGCCAGCAGTGGCACCTTGAACGACGCCACCGAGGCCATGATGCGCGGCACCTCGGCGCGGGCCCAGTCGAGCTCGGCGGCGGGCACGTCGAAGACGAGTTCGTCGTGCACCTGCATGATCATCTTCGTGGCACGCTGTTCGCGGTCGAACGTGCCCTGCACCGCGATCATCGCGAGCTTGATCAGGTCCGCGGCCGTGCCCTGCATCGGCGCGTTGATCGCCTGGCGCTCGGCGCCGCTCTTGCGCGGGCCGTTGCCGCCGTTGATCTCGGGCAGGTAGATGCGGCGGCCGAACAGCGTTTCCACGTAACCTTTTTCGCGCGCCGACGCCTTGGTCTGGTCCATGTAGCGGCGCACGCCGGCGAAGCGCTCGAAGTAGCGCTCGATGTAAGCCGCCGCGGCGCCGCGCTCGATGCCCAGGCTCTGCGCGAGGCCGAACGCGCCCATGCCGTAGATCAGGCCGAAGTTGATCGTCTTCGCGTAGCGGCGCTGCTCGTTGCTGACCTCGGCGAGCGCCGCACCGAACACCTCGCTCGCGGTCAGCCGGTGCACGTCGACGCCGTCCGCGAACGCCTTCAGCAAGCCCGGGTCGCCGCTCATGTGCGCCATGATGCGCAGCTCGATCTGCGAGTAGTCGGCGCTCAGAATCGAGTGCCCCAGCGGCGGGATGAAGGCCTCGCGCACACGCCGGCCCTCGATTGTCCGGATCGGGATGTTCTGCAGGTTCGGGTCGTTGCTCGACAGCCGCCCGGTCACCGCCACCGCCTGCGCGTAGTTGGTGTGGACGCGGCCCGTCGCCGGGTTCACCATCAGCGGCAGCTTGTCGGTGTAGGTGCCTTTCAACTTCGCGAGGCTGCGGTTCTCGAGCAGCTTCGCGGGCAGCGGGTAGTCGGCGGCGAGTTCGGTCAGCACTTCTTCGTCGGTGCTGGGCGCGCCGCTCGCGGTCTTCTTCTTCACCGGCAGCCCGAGTTTCTCGAACAGGATCTCGCCGATCTGCTTCGGGCTGCCGAGGTTGAACGGCTGGCCCGCGAGTTCGTAGGCCTGCTGTTCGAGCGCCAGCATGCGTTCGGCGAGTTGCTGGCTTTGCGCGGCGAGGCGGGCGCTGTCGATCAGCACGCCGGTGCGCTCGATGCGGCCGAGGATCGCGCTGGTCGGCATCTCGATCTGCTCGTAGATATAACGCAGCCCCGGATCGGCCTCGATTTGCGGCCACAGCGTCTCGTGCACGTGCAGCGTCATGTCGCTGTCTTCGCAGGAGTACTCGGCCGCTTTCTCGATGTCGACCTGCGCAAACGAGATCTGGTGCGCGCCTTTGCCGCACAGCTCTTCGTAGCTCAGGCCCTTGCGCCCGAGGTGACGCTCGGCGAGGCTCTCGAGCCCGTGCGGCTTGTGCGCTTCAAGCACGTAGCTTTGCAGCATCGTGTCGTGCGCGTAGCCGGCCATCGCGATGCCGGCGTTCGCCAGCACGTGGGTGTCGTACTTGATGTTCTGGCCGAGCTTGGGTTTGCCCGCATCCTCCAGCCAGGGCCTGAGCTGCGCGAGCACGTCGTCGAATGGCAACTGATCGGGCGCACCGGCGTAGGTGTGGCGCAGCGGGATGTACGCCGCCTCGCCGACGACGGTCGAGAGCGAGATGCCGACGATCTGCGCGCGCATCGGGTCGAGCGAATCGGTCTCGGTGTCGATCGCGGTCAATGCGGCCGCATCGATCTTCGCGATCCAGGCCTTGAGCTGCGAATCGGTCAGCACGGTGTCGTAGTGCTTTTCAAACGCGGGTGCCTTCGGCACAGCCGGCTCGGTCGACACGGGAATGCCGGCCGCGTTTTCCAGCTCGCGCTTGAACGACTTGAAATCGTAGTGCTCGTAGAACGCGAGCAATTTCGCGCTGTCGGTCGGCGCGAACGCCAGCGAGTCGAACGCCGGCCAGCCCGGCACGTGTTCGCTCAGATCGCAGTCGGTCGCGACCGTGACGAGCCGGCGCCCCTTCGGCAGCCAGTCCAGCGCCTTGCGCAGGTTCTCGCCGGCAGCGCCCTTCATCGTCGGCGCCGCCGCGATCACGCCGTCGAGCGAGCCGTGTTCGGCAATCCACTTCGCGGCAGTCTTCGGGCCGACCTTGTCGACACCGGGCACGTTGTCGACCGTGTCGCCGACCAGTGTCAGGTAGTCGACGATGGCGTCCGGCGGCACGCCGAACTTCTCCACCACGCCGGCCGGGTCGAGCCGCTCGTTGTTCATCGTGTTGACGAGCGTGACCTGCGCGTTGACGAGCTGCGCCAGGTCCTTGTCGCCAGTCGAGACGATGACGTTGAAGCCGGCCGCCGCGGCAACTTTGCACAGCGTTCCGATCGTGTCGTCGGCCTCGATGCCGGGCACGGTGAGCACCGGCCAGCCGAGCAACTTGACGGCCGCATGGATCGGCTCGATCTGCGCCACCAGGTCGACCGGCATCGCGCTGCGATTCGCCTTGTATTCGGCGTACCAGTCATCGCGAAAGGTCCTGCCCTTGGCGTCGAACACGCAGGCGCCGAGCGCAGCCGGGTACTGCTCGCGCAGCAGCTTGAGCATCGAGACGACACCGCGCAGCGCACCGGTCGGCACGCCGCCGGGGCCGCGCAGATCAGGCAGCGCGTGGTAAGCGCGGTAGAGGTAGCTGGAGCCGTCCACCAGCAGCAAGGTCTTGTCGCTCATGGGGCATTGTGAAGCAGTGGGTGCGCAGGAATTATCACGCCCCGCCCTAGAATGCATGCATGAACCTGAAACTCGCGCTGCTCCTCGTTTGCGTGTCGGTGCCTTGCTGGGCACAGACGGCGCCGGCCGCGAGGCCGCTGCTGCTGGTCGACGAGCGCGTCGATCGAGCCGAGCCGAACGTCAAGCACAGCGTCATCGAAGACGGTGGCTCGAAGATCGACGAGCTGGTCGTGCGCGGCCAAGTGCAGCACGTCGTCGTGACGCCGAAGGTCGGCACGACCAAGAGCTACGAGATCATCGTCAGCCGCGGCGGTCGCGAAGTGCCGCCCGACGGCACCGGCGGCGCGAACAGCGCGGTCGGCAAGCGCGTCTGGAACCTGCTCGCGTTCTAGACACGGGGATGGCGGTCTACACCGAAGTCTCGTTCAACGAGGCCGCTTTGCTCGTCGCCCGGCTCGGGCTGGGCGAGCTGACGAGGCTGCAGGGCATCCGCAGCGGCATCGAGAACACCAATTACTTCGCTGACACCGCGACTGGCCGCTATGTGCTGACGCTGTTCGAGCGCCTGAGCTTCGAGCAACTGCCGTTCTACCTGCACCTGATGAAGCACCTCGCCGGACGCGGCATCCCGGTGCCGGACCCGAAAGCCGATGCGGGCGGCGCGATCCTGCACACGCTGCAGGGCAAGCCTGCCGCCGTCGTCGACCGCCTGCCCGGTGGCCACCACCTCGCGCCCGACGCCGCGCACTGCGCGAGCCTGGGGACGATGCTCGCGCGCATGCACCTGGCCGGCGCCGACTTCGCGATGCAGCAGCCGAACCTGCGCGGCCTGGCCTGGTGGACCGAGACCGTGCCGGTCGTCGTGCCGTTCCTGACGCCCGATCAGCGCGCGCTGATGGAATCCGAGCTCGCGTTCCAGCAGCAGTTGGCCGCGTCACCCGCGCACGCGGCACTGCCTTGCGGCCCGATCCACGCCGACCTGTTCCGCGACAACGTGATGTTCGACGAGACGCCGTGGGGCGACGCACTGACCGGCCTGTTCGACTTCTATTTCGCCGGCGTCGACAGCTTCGGCTTCGACATCGCGGTCTGCCTGAACGACTGGTGCATCGACCTCGCCTCGGGCCGCCTCGTCGAAGAGCGTGCCGCGGCGCTCGTCGGCGCCTATGCCGCGGTGCGCCCGCTCACCGGCGGCGAGCGCCGCCTGCTGCCGGCGCTGATGCGCGCGGCGGCGCTGCGCTTCTGGCTCTCGCGCCTGTGGGACGTGCACCTGCCGCGCGACGCAACGATGCTGAACGCGCACGACCCGACCCATTTCGAGCGCGCGCTGCGCGAGCGCGTTGCCGCGCCGTGGCACCCATGACGATCGACGCACGGCGGGCCGAGCGCCGGGCGAGGGCCACGCAGGGGCCTCTTCGTGACCCTGCCAAACCGGCCCGCATCCCCTCGGGGGATCGGCCGCTGTACCGATCGGACGAGGGGAACCCATGAGATTGCAGACCGTTCCGGCCGCCCGCGGCATGCTGTGGGTGAAACAGGGCTTTCAAGCCTTCTTTAAGCACCCGTTCGCATTTGCCGCACTTTTCGCGACCTTCATGTTCGCGGTGTTCACGCTCGCGCTCGTGCCGTTCGTCGGCGCGCTCGCGCTGCTGGCGCTGCTGCCGCTGGTGTCGCTCGGGTTCATGATCGCGACGCGACTCACGCTCGACGGCGGCGCTCCCTTCGCGCGCGTGTTCATCGAGCCGTTGCGCGGCTCGAAGCCGCAGCGCAACGCGATCCTCCAGCTCGGCCTCGTCTACGCGGTCGCAACCTTCGCGGTGATGTGGCTCAGCGACGTCGTCGACGGCGGCGCCTTCGAGGCGCTGATGGAATCCATGCCCGCCGGTCAAAGCTCGCCCGACGCGGTCGCCGCCAAGCTCGCCGCGCCCGGTCTGGGCCTGGGCATGCTGCTGCGCTTCGGCCTCGCGGCATTGCTGTCAGTGCCGTTCTGGCACGCCCCGGCGCTCGTCCACTGGGACAACCACAGCTGCGCCAAGGCGCTGTTCTCCAGCACCTTGGCGTGCTGGCGCAACCGCGGCGCGTTCACGGTTTACAGCCTGATGTGGTTCGGTCTGATCGTCGCGTTCGGCATGGTCGGCAGCCTGGTGTTCTCGCTGCTCGGACAAGCGCAACTGTTCGCGCTGGCGGCGCTGCCGCTGTCGCTGGGTTTCACGACCGTCTTCTACGTGTCGCTGTACTTCACATTCGCCGACTGCTTCGTCGCCACCGACGCCGATGCGCCGGTCGATCCCGTCACCAGCGCCGCTTGAGAAGCGCCGGATTCATTACACCCTCCGAGGAGACATCATGAAGATTGCCATGGTCACCGGCGCAGGCAGCGGCATCGGCCGGGCCACCGCGCTCGCCCTGCTCGCCGCCGGCTACAAGGTCGTGCTCGCGGGCCGCCGCGCCGATGCGCTGAACGAAACCAAAGCGATGGCCGGCGCGCTCGCCGAGCATGCACTGCCGGTGCCGACCGACGCGACCGATCCGGCCGCCGTGGTTGCGCTGTTCGAGGCGACCCGCAGCGCTTTCGGTCGCCTCGATCTGCTGTTCAACAATGCCGGCACCGGCGCGCCGGCGATCCCGATGGACGAGCTCACGGTCGAGCAATGGAAGGCGGTCGTCGACGTCAACCTGACCGCGGTGTTTCTGTGCACGCAGCAAGCCTTCAAGCTGATGAAGACGCAGAGCCCGCGCGGCGGCCGCATCATCAACAACGGCTCGATCTCGGCGGTGGCGCCACGCCCGTTCAGCGCGCCCTATACCGCGACCAAGCACGCCATCACAGGCCTCACCAAAGCGACCTCGCTCGACGGTCGCGCCCACGACATCGCCTGCGGCCAGATCGACATCGGCAATGCCGCCAGCGAGATGACGCAGCGCATGACGACCGGCGTGCCGCAGGCCAACGGCATGCTGATGGTCGAGCCGCGCATGGACGTGAAACACGTCGCCGACGCGGTCGTCCACATGGCGAGCCTGCCGCTCGAGGCCAACGTGCAGTTCATGACGGTGATGGCGACGAAGATGCCGTTCGTGGGCCGCGGATGAATCAGACACCGCGCCGATGAACCGCCTGCGCCTGCTCGCCAGCGCCCGCCGGCACCCGTCGGCGATCCTGTTGCTGACGCAGCTGGCAGGCATGCTGCTTTACCCGTTCATCGAGAACACCCACGCCGGGCGCATCGGGTTCGGCGCGTTCGGCATCGTCGTGCTCGTGATCACGACGCGCATGGTGCGGCAGACCCCGGGGCTGACGTGGGTCAGCGTCGGCATCGCGCTGCCGGCGGTGGTGCTGCTGGCGCTGCAGGCGCTGTTCGAAATGCCGCACCTGCTGCCGTGGTCGGCCGGGCTCGAAGCGGTGTTTTACTTCTACGCCGCCGGCAGCCTGATCGCCTACATGATGGCCGACCGCCACGCCAGCAGCGACGAGATCTTCTGCGCCGGCGCGACGTTCACCTTGCTGGCCTGGGGCTTCACCTACCTGTTCCTGCTGCTGCAGGCGCTGCAACCCGGTTGCTTCGCGGCCGCCGTCAACGCCGGCGAGCCACGCACCTGGACCGAGCTGATGTACCTGAGCTTCGCGCTGCTCTCGAGCACCGGGATCGGCGATGTGATCCCGCTCACCGCGCATGCGCGGGCGATCGCGAGCGTCGCGATGTTCGTCGGCGTGATGTACCTCGCCGCGGTGGTCTCGCGGCTGATCGGCCTGACCCTGCAGCAACGCTGAGCCGGTCGACCCCGCAAGTGCGGGGCGCACACAAGTTGTAACGAATCCGGTTGCGGCCTCAGAATCGCGGCGTGACGGATCCCCGACCTCAGAACCTCCCGCCGCCCGGCGCCTCGTCACTGCACGACTTCAAGCCGCTGCTGCCGGCCGAGTCGCTGATCCTGCGCGCCGCGGCGCTCGGGGAGATCGCCAAGATCGGCTACCGCCGGCCGCGCGCGCCGGATGCAGAGGCCCGCGTGCGCGCCTCGTTCCTCGCGTTTCTCGCCCGCGGCGGCAGCGCCGCCGCCCCGGTCGCCGGGCGCCACCTGCAGGTCATGGGCGCCTGCGTGACCGGCCGGCTCGATCTGGCCGGCGCGACGCTGCCGATGAGCCTGTGGCTGTACCGCTGCACTTTCGTCGCCGCGCCGCTGCTCGACGGCGCCTGCGTGCGCGGCAGCCTGAGCTTCGCCGACAGCGCTCTGCCCGCGCTGCAGGCCGAGGGTTGCCGCGTCGACGGCGAACTCGCGCTCAGCGCCGGCTGCAGCATCGACGGCGAGGTTCGGCTGGCGCGGAGCAGCGTCGCCGGCGACCTGAACTGCGAGCGCCTGCAACTGGGAGGCGGCAGCCCACCGGCGCGCAGCCTGCGCCGCATGTTCGAAGCCGACGGCATGCGCATCGGCGGCGACGTGAACCTGCACGGCGGCGTCGAGGCGGTCGGTGAGCTGCGCTTCGTCGGCGCGCAGATCGCCGGCGACCTGTGCGTCAGCGCTGCGCACCTGACGGCCGACATCGACGCGGCCGGCACGCGCGGCGTCGCGCTCAACCTCGACCGGGTACGCATCGGCGGCAGCGTGCGGCTCGACGCCGGGTTCTCGGCCGCCGGCACGGTGCGGATGCGGCAGGCCAACATCGGTGGCGACCTCGACTGCAGCGGCGCGGCGTTCGACACGATCGGCGACGCCAGCTGGGGCGAATGCGGCAGTTCGCTGCGCCTCGACCGCGCGCGCATCGGCGGCGCACTGATCCTGCGCGGCCTGCAGGAGCCGCTGCAGGGGGCTTCGCTCGCCGACGCGAGCGTCGGCACGCTGACCGACGACGCCGGCAGTTGGGGTCAGGACCATGTGCTTGACGGTTTCGCTTACACCCGCTTCGGTGCCGGCGCCCCGAGCGACGCACCCGCGCGGATCGACTGGCTGGTGCGCCAGGCCGCGGCGCACGTCGATGCCGATTTCCGACCCGACCCGTGGCGCCGCGCGATCGGTGCGCTGCGCCACATGGGGCACAGCGTCAGCGCGAGCGCGCTCGCGATCGGCCGCGCGCGGCACCTGCGCCGCATCGGCCGCGTCGGCGCGGGGACACCGCCGGCGCTGCGCTGGTTGACCCGGCTCAGCCACGATCTTTGGGGCCTGTGCGCCGGCTACGGCCACCGCCCGTGGCGCCTGCTCGTGGCCGGCACGCTGCTCTGGCTGGTGTGCGGTGGCGCGTACTGGGCTGCCGCCGATCGCGGCGGATTCACGGCCGCCACGTGGGCCGTGAACGATCCGCGCTTCGCGACCTGCGGCACCGACTGCGCGCGCCTGCCCGCGGGCGTGCCGGCGTTCCAGCCGGTCGTCTATTCGCTCGACGCGTTGCTGCCGCTCGCCGACCTGCGCCAGGAGCGCCACTGGGCGCCGGCCCGCCACGCGCTCATGCCCGAGGCAGAACCGTGGGTCGGTGTGCCGCTGCTGCAACTGCTGATCTGGTTCGAGGCGGCCTGCGGCTGGGCGCTCGCGCTGATGGCACTCGCTTCGCTGCTCGGCCGGCGCGACCGGGGTCACCAACACTGATCCGCGCCCGGCCAGGCACAGCAAAAAAAAGCCGCGAGCGTCTCGCTCGCGGCCATTCCTCTTCGAGGAGACGAGCCCGTTACGGAACCCGTTGTTTTGCGTTCTCAGGGTCAGGTGCCGATGCGGCCACCATCGTTCTTCGTGATCGCGACCGTCGCCGAGCGCGGCCGCGCGGTGGTCGCGCCGCCTGCGCCGTAGCCGGCGTTCGCCGGCCAGTGGCTGAGGTACTTGCTCGGATCGGCAATGTCGGCGACCGCACGCAACGTTTCGCCCGGGTGCTGGACATTCGCAAACACCGTTTTCCCGTCGGGCGTCTCGGTGCAACCGGTCAGCTCGCAATCCACCGGCCCGACCAGGAAGCGGCGCAGCGTGTCGGCCGTCGGCTTCTTGCCGACGAAGGTGCTGATCACCACCGGGCTGCCGTCGCCCTTGGTGTAGTTCAGCGTCGTCTTCACACCGTCGCCGGCCTTGCCCGGCACGCCAACCAGCATCATGCAGTTGCTGACGTCGGTGTAGGCGCCGTCGTCGGTCTGGATCCAGCACAGGCCGGTGTTCTGGCTGAACCACAGGCCGTCGGGGCTTGAGAAGTCTTGGTCGGCGGTCAGCGCCGAGAGGTTGATCTTGGTCGCGTCGGCATCCGACTGCGCGCCGAACAGGTAGACGTCCCAGTTGAATGTGGTCGCAGCCGACTCGCCGGCGACTTCGCTGATGCGGATGATGTGGCCGTTGATGTTGCCCGGCGCGGTGGTGGTGCCGGCGCCGGTCACGTCGGTGTAGGTGCGCGGGTTCGCGGCGTCGAGCGCCATCTGCGTGCCGGTGGGTTCGAGCTTGCGGCTGCTGTTGTTGGTCAGCGTGTAGTAGATCTCGCCGGTGCCCGGGTGCCCGGGTGCACCGCACACCACTCCGGGCGGTCCATCTTGGTGGCGCCGACGGCATCAGCGGCAAGTCGCGCATTCACCAGCATGTCGGCCTGGTCGGCGAATGCATAGGTCGCGTAGCCGGCGATCAGCGGGTTCGCGATGCTCAACTCGATCCAGGTGCCGGTGCCGGCCGCATCGAACTTCGCAACGTACAGCTTGCCGCTGTCGAGGTATTTGTCGCCGGTCGCCAGGCGGTTCGCCGGGTTCGCGTCGGCATCAAGCCAGGTCGCGGTCGAGACGAACTTGTAGATGTACTCGCCGCGCGAGTCGTCGCCCATGTAGACGGCCAGCGGCTTGCCCGCGCTGCGCTTGCCAAACGCCGCGCTCTCGTGCGCGAAGCGGCCGAGGCCGGTGCGCTTCTTGACCGCGGCGGTCTTGTCGTAGGCGTCCATCTCGACTATGTAGCCGAAGCCGTTCAGCTCGTTGCGGTAGTCGTCGCTGCCGTCGGTGCTGAGGCCGAGCTTGCCGATGTTCCAGCGCTTGTACTCGTCCTCGGTGCCGGCCGTCTCCCAGCCGTGGCGGCTGGCCGCGCCTTGCGCGCGGCCGTAACGGTTCAGCGACACCACGCTCTTGTCGGCGCGGGCCGCGTTGTCGGTCGCCGGGCGAGTGAAGTAGCCGGCCCAGTTCTCTTCGCCGGTCAGGAAGGTGCCCCACGGCGTGTAGCCGGTGCCGCAGTTGTTGATCGTGCCGCGCGTGCTCAGACCGGCGGTCGAATACTTG
The DNA here is from genome assembly GCA_025351675.1 of Rhizobacter sp. Lineage (GTDB taxonomy): Bacteria > Pseudomonadota > Gammaproteobacteria > Burkholderiales > Burkholderiaceae_C > LMDS01. Next base: position 2,142 of record JANXVK010000455.1, on the reverse strand, counting down.
GTCTTCATCAGCGCGTTGCCGGCCGCCGGGCTCGACAGCATCACCGGCGTCAGCGGCGTGACGCGGCGGTTCCAGGCCGAGTTCTGCACGTAGGCCCACGCGCCGGCGGTCTTGCGCACCTCCACGACCGACAACCCGTGCACCGCGATTTCCTTGTCGGCTTCGCTCTTCGGACGCGGATTCAGCGCGCCGTTCGCGTGCAGATAGTAGGAGCGCACGTCGCTGTTGCTGGTGGCTTCGTGGTTCATCGCCAGCAGGCCGCGCTCGGAGCCGCTCGCGTCGCGCGCTGTGCCGTCGGCGCTCAGGCCGAAATACTCCATGCCGTCGTGGTGGTCGCCGGCGCGGTTCGAGTAGTCGGTGTCGGTGCCGTCGTTCTTGTAGGCCGCGGTCGCGGCGGTCAGCGGGTCGCCGAGCGCATAGATCGCGGTGGCGGTGTAGCCGACCGGCACGGTGACCTTGTCGGCGATGTTCTTGGCGACGGCACCGAAGCTCAGCGCCGTGACCGGCGCGGGCGCCGCGGTGGCGTCGTCGCCACCACCGCCGCAGGCGACGAGCGACCAGCCGCCGAGCACCGCGGTGGCGGCGGTGCCGACACCGCCGCGCAGCACCGAGCGGCGGCTCAGGCGCGCGTCCAGGACAGCCTGGAAGTCGGTGTTGCCCGACGTGTTGTGGTCGACGTCGTCTGCGTGCATCGCGTCAAGCGGAAAATCAACGGCCTTGTTCAAAATGTATCCTCGCTGGGTGATAGTGGGCTGGCTGATCGCGAAGATAAAAAGCGCGCGTGAATGGCGCGTGACAAGGAGGTAACGGTTCAGCAACAACCGCCGCAATCGTCCGAGCTGCCGGCACGCGAGTTGCGTTCCTGCCCACCGGGCGCGCCTGCCAGCGTGGACAATCGGCACGCAACGAAACCAAGGATCACTTGATGGCGCACATCCACTTCATCGGCGGCGAAAAAGGCGGCGTCGGCAAATCGCTGACGGCGCGCGTGCTGGCGCAGTACATGATCGACAAGAACATTCCGTTCCTCGGTTTCGACACCGATCGTTCGCACGGCGCCCTCATGCGCTTTTATTCCGGCTACGCCTCGCCGGTCGTGATGGACCGCTACGAAGCGCTCGACGTGATCGTCGAGGCCGCCTCCGAGCAGCCCGAGCGACGCATCCTGGTCGACCTCGCGGCGCAGACGCACGAGCCGCTCGTCAGGTGGATGGACGACGCCGGCGTGATCAACATGGCCGAAGAGATGGGCATGTCGATTCACTACTGGCATGTGATGGACTCGGGCAAGGACTCGGTCGATCTGCTGACGAAGCTGCTCGACCGTTTCGGCACCGGCCTGAATTACGTGCTGGTGCGCAATCAGGTGCGCGGCAACGATTTCGCGGTGCTCGAGCAATCGGGCCAGCAGCAGCGCGCGCTCGAACTCGGCGCGAAGATCGTCTCGATCAAGAAACTGCACGAGGGCGTGATCCAGAAAATCGACGCCGGCAGCAGCAGCTTCTGGAAGGCCAAGAACCCGCAGGAGCCGAACAGCGGCGGCCTCGGGCTGATGGACCGCCAGCGCGTCAAGATGTGGCTGCGCGATGTGTACCGCGAGATCGATGATGTCGGCGTGTAAAGGCCGACTCGCCGCGGCCGCGCTGATCGCGGCAACGCTCGCGTTGCCGGGCTGCGCGGTGATCACCGTCGCAGGCGCCGCGGCCGGCGCCGCGATCTCGATCACCGGCGCAGTCGTCGGCACCACCGTCAAGGTCACCGGCAAGGTGATCGAGAAGACGATCGACGTGGTCACGCCGGACGGCAAGCCCGAGCCGTGAGCCGCCGCGCCAAGCCGCCGTGGGCCACGAAGAGGCCCACTGTCGTGGCCCCTGCAAGGCTCGTCCAAGGGCCAGGAAGGGAGCCCTGCGTGGCCCGTGGGAACCGGGCGACATACCCGTCGACCGAGGGGCACACATGATGCTCGCGCCGCGCCGCCTGCTGCTGCAGGGCGCCGTCGCCCTGATCTTCGCGCCCGCCTTGCTGCGCCACGCGCGCGCCGACGACGCGCCGCGCTTCATGGGCGCCGTAGCCCCGCGAGGCGGGGAGCGGTACGAGGCCATCACCGCGCCGTGGAAGGAGTTCCGCCCGCTCCAAGACGAG
>JANXVK010000419.1 GCA_025351675.1 Rhizobacter sp. | reverse complement strand
ACCGCGATCGCCGAGGTCCTGAAGGCCGAAGGCTACATCGACGGTTTCGCGGTCAAGGGCGAGGCCACCAAGCCGCAGCTCGAGATCGCGCTGAAGTACTACGCCGGCAAGCCGGTGATCGAGCACATCGAGCGCGTCAGCCGACCAGGCCTGCGCGTGTACAAGGGTCGCCACGACATCCCGAACGTGATGAACGGTCTGGGTGTGGCCATCGTGACCACGCCGAAGGGCGTGATGACGGATCGCAAGGCGCGCCAAGCCGGTATCGGCGGCGAAGTGCTTTGCTACGTGTCCTAAAGGAGCAACGGCAATGTCTCGAGTAGGAAAAATGCCGCTGCCGCTCCCGAAGGGTGTGGATGTGTCGGTCACCGCTGAGCAGATCAGCGTCAAGGGTTCGCTGGGCACACTCGTGCGCCCGGTGAACGCGCTGGTCACGGTCAAGAACGAAGACGGCAAGCTGAACTTCGCCCCGGCGAACGAGAGCGTCGAAGCCGATGCGATGTCGGGCACGATGCGCGCGCTGGTCGCGAACATGGTCAACGGCGTCAGCAAGGGTTTCGAAAAGAAGCTGTCGCTGGTCGGCGTCGGCTACCGTGCTGCCGCGGCCGGAGCGAAGTTGAACCTGCAAATCGGTTTCTCGCACCCGGTTGCCAAGGACATGCCCGAAGGCGTGAAGGTGGCTTGCCCGACGCAGACCGAAATCGTCATCACCGGTTCCGACCGCCAGGTGGTGGGCCAGATCGCAGCTGAAGTTCGCGCGATCCGCCCACCGGAGCCCTACAAGGGCAAGGGCATTCGCTATGTCGGCGAAAAGGTCGTCATCAAAGAGACCAAGAAGAAATAAGGGGCGCATGACATGTCACTGAACAAAAAAGATCAGCGCGTTCGTCGCTCCCGCCAGACCCGTGCGCGCATTGCCGTGCAACGCGTCGCGCGTCTGTCGGTGTACCGCACCAACCTGCACATCTACGCCAGCGTCATCTCCGATGACGGCTCGAAGGTGCTGGCCAGCGCATCGACCGCCGAAGCCGATGTCCGCAAGGAACTCGCCGGTGATTCGAAGACCGCGGGCAAGGGCGGCAACGTCGCTGCCGCCGCGATCATCGGCAAGCGTATCGCTGAGAAGGCGAAGGCCGCCGGCATCGACAAGGTCGCGTTCGACCGCGCCGGTTTTGCCTACCACGGCCGCGTGAAAGCGCTCGCCGAAGCCGCTCGAGAAGCCGGCCTGCAGTTCTAAGGAATCACGATGGCAAAGTTTCAACCCCGCGCCCAGACCGAAGGCAACGACGACGGTCTGAAGGAAAAGATGATCGCGGTCAACCGCGTTACCAAGGTGGTGAAGGGCGGTCGCACGCTGAGCTTCGCCGCGCTCACCGTCGTCGGTGATGGTGACGGCCGCATCGGCATGGGTAAGGGCAAGGCGAAGGAAGTTCCCGTCGCCGTGACCAAGGCCATGGATTCGGCGCGCCGCAACATGATCAAGGTCTCGCTGAAGAACGGCACGATCCAGCACAAGGTCATCGGTGAGCACGGCGCGTCGCGCGTGCTGATGGCGCCGGCGAAGCCTGGTGACGGCATCATTGCCGGCGGCCCGATGCGCGCGGTGTTCGAAGTGATGGGCGTGACCGACATCGTCTGCAAGAGCCTCGGCTCGTCGAACCCGTACAACCTGGTTCGCGCCACGCTCGACGCACTGAAGCACACCAGCACCCCGGCCGAGATCGCTGCGAAGCGCGGTCTGACGGTCGAAGAGCTGTTCGGCTGAACGGCGGAGAACTCATCATGACGACCAAAGAAGTGAAGCAGGCAGCCGCGCCGGCAGCCAGCAAGAGCACCGTCAGCATCAAGCTGGTGCGCAGCGTCAACGGCACCCGCGAGTCGCACCGTGCGACCGTGCGCGGCCTCGGCCTGCGCAAGCTGAACAGCGAATCGACGCTCGAAGACACGCCCGCCGTGCGCGGCATGATCAACAAGGTCTCGTACCTGGTCAAGGTGCTCTGAGCGCCGACGACTGAAGGACTGAAATCATGGAACTCAATACCATCAAGCCGGCCACCGGCTCGAAGCACGCCAAGCGCCGCGTCGGTCGCGGCATCGGCTCCGGCCTGGGCAAGACCGCAGGCCGCGGTCACAAGGGCCAGAAGTCGCGTTCGGGCGGCTATCACAAGGTCGGCTTCGAAGGCGGCCAGATGCCGCTGCAGCGTCGCCTGCCGAAGCGCGGCTTCAAGTCGCACCTGCTGAAGTTCAACGCCGAGATCAACCTGACCGACCTGCAGAGGTTGGGCGTCGGCGAAGTCGACCTCCTGACGCTGAAGCAGGCCGGCCTGGTTGGCGAGCTTGCAAAAGTCGTGAAGGTCATCAAGTCGGGTGAACTGACGTCGGCCGTGGTGCTCAAGGGCATCGGGGCGACCGCAGGCGCCAAGACGGCGATCGAAGCGGCTGGCGGCTCGGTGGCCTGAAGGCCGACGGCAAAACCCCAAGCAATCCCAGGATCTCAGTGGCAACCAACGCGAATCAACTGGCGAAGAGCGGCAAGTTCGGCGACCTGCGTCGCCGCTTGACGTTCCTGCTGCTCGCGCTCGTGGTCTACCGCGTCGGCGCGCACATCCCGGTGCCCGGCATCGACCCCGATCAGCTGAAGCAGTTGTTCAACAGCCAAGCCGGCGGCATCCTGAGCCTGTTCAACATGTTCTCGGGCGGCGCGCTGTCGCGCTTCACCGTGTTCGCGTTGGGCATCATGCCGTACATCTCCGCGTCGATCATCATGCAGTTGATGACCTACGTGGTACCGACGCTCGAGGCGCTGAAGAAAGAAGGCGAATCGGGCCGTCGCAAGATCACGCAGTACACGCGCTACGGCACGCTGGGCCTCGCGCTGTTCCAGGCACTCGCGATCGCGACGGCGCTCGAGAGCTCGCCGGGCCTGGTGATCTCGCCGGGCTTCGGCTTTCGCATGACGGCAGTCGTCAGCCTGGTGGCCGGCACGATGTTCCTGATGTGGTTGGGTGAGCAGATCACCGAGCGCGGTTTGGGCAACGGCATTTCGATCCTGATCTTCGCCGGCATCGCGGCCGGCCTGCCGGGCGCGCTCGGTCAGTTCGGCACGCTGGTGAGTCAGGGTTCGATGAGCATCGTCGCGGCGCTGTTCATCACGCTGCTGGTGTTCGGCGTGACCTTCGTGGTCGTGTTCGTCGAGCGCGGTCAGCGCAAGATTCTGGTGAACTACGCGAAGCGCCAAGTCGGCAACAAGGTCTACGGTGGCCAGTCGTCGCACCTGCCGCTGAAGCTGAACATGTCGGGCGTGATCCCGCCGATCTTCGCATCGTCGATCATCCTGCTGCCGGCCACCGCCGTGGGTTGGTTCGCCACCGGCGACAGTTTCCGCTGGTTGAAGGACGTGGCTGACCTGCTGCGCCCCGGCCAGCCGATTTACGTGATGCTGTATGCCGCGGCGATCGTGTTCTTCTGCTTTTTCTACACCGCGCTGGTATTCAATAGCCGCGAAACCGCAGACAACCTGAAGAAGAGTGGCGCGTTCATCCCGGGCATCCGCCCGGGTGACCAGACGGCTCGTCACATCGACCGCATCCTGTCGCGGCTGACGCTGGCCGGTGCCGTCTACATCACGCTGGTGTGTCTGCTGCCCGAGTTCCTGGTCCTGAAGTACAACGTGCCGTTCACTTTTGGTGGCACGTCGCTGCTGATCATCGTTGTCGTGACGATGGATTTCTGGGCCCAGGTGCAGAGTTATGTGATGAGCCAGCAGTACGAGT
>JANXVK010000418.1 GCA_025351675.1 Rhizobacter sp. | reverse complement strand
CGAAATCAACCACACCGCGGCGGCCCAGGACGGCAAGAAGCCGATCGTCTTCATCACGCTCGTCAATCCCGAGATCCTGGCGATCGTCAAGCAGCAGTCGCATGGCCTGGTGCTCGACATGTTCAACACCTTCATCGAGCCGCTCGAAGCCGAGTTCGGCGTGACCTCGAACCACCGCGTCGGCCGCTTCACCGACGTCTCGAAGAGCCAGGAGTACACAGACCGCATCGAAGCGATCAATTTCTCGCTCGCGCACGACGACGGACAATCGTCGAAGAACCTCGCCGCCGCCGACGTGATCCTGGTCGGCGTGAGCCGCAGCGGCAAGACGCCGACCTCGCTGTACTTGGCGATGCAGCACGGCATCAAGGCCGCGAACTACCCGCTGATCCCGGAAGACTTCGACCGGGGCGAGATCCCGTCGAACCTGGCGCCGTTCAAGAAGAAGTGCTTCGGGCTGACGATCGCGCCCGAGCGCCTGAGCCACATCCGCAACGAGCGCCGGCCGAACAGCAAGTACGCAGCCATCGAAAACTGCCGTTTCGAGGTCAAAGAGGCGGAGACGATGATGCGGCGCGAAGGCATCGCATGGCTGTCGTCGACGCACAAGTCGATCGAGGAGATCGCGACGACGATCCTGCGCGATTTGCGGCCGGATCGGTTGATGTACTGATGGAACCGCTGGGCGAGCGAGTACGCTCGCCGATCCCCCGCGGGGATGCGGGCCGGCTTGAGGCGGCCCGGCGCTCGGCCCTACGCCCGCTGGCGCGCGGATTCGTAGAGGCAGACCGCAGCGGCCGCCGCGACATTCAGTGACTCTTCGCCGCCGGGCTGCGGAATGCGCAGCGACTCGGCGCAGCGCTGCCCCAAGGTGGGCGAAACGCCCTTCCCTTCGTGGCCCATCACCCAGGCGCAGGGCCACGGCAAGCGCGCTTCGTGGATGGCGCGCGCCGCGTGCGAGCTGGTCGCGAGCATCGGCACCTGAAGCCCGGCGACAGCCTCGTCGCTCGCCACCTCGATCAGCCGCAGCGCGAAATGCGCGCCCATGCCGGCACGCAGCACCTTCGGCGACCACAGCGCGGCGGTGCCCTTGATCGCGATCACCTGGGTGAAGCCGAAGGCCGACGCGCTGCGCAGGATGTTGCCGACATTGCCGGCGTCTTGCAGCCGATCGAGCACGACGCTCGCTGCGTGCGGATCAAGTTCGCCCACGCCGGTCCACGGCAGCGCGAAGCACAGCGGCGCCGGCGATTCGAGCGTGCTGAGACCGGCCATCAGCGCGGCCGGGATCACGGCAACCGACACCGCAGTGCCCGCGATCGCGCGCAGCGCCGGCGTCTGCCAGCCCTCGTCGGTGATGACCGCCTGCGCCGCCACGCCGCCGCGCTGCGCGAAGGCCGAACACAGGTGCTCGCCCTCGATCCAGACCTCGCCGAACTTGCGGTACGCGGCCGGGTCGCCGGCGAGCTTGCGCAAGCGCACCAGCAACGGGTTGTCGCGCGATGCGATCGTCCTGATCTGCGGCATGCTCATGCCAGGCCAGCCGCCGGGCCGCCCCAGGGCAGGCCTGCGCCCCTTTGGGGGGCAGGAGCGAAGCGACGTGGGGGCGCCATCAGAGCAGCTCGCGCACCGGCGCGAAGCTGCGGCGGTGGTGCGGGCACACGCCGTGTTCCTTCAACGCGGCCAGATGCGCCGGCGTCGGGTATCCCTTGTGGCCGTCGAAACCGTACTGCGGGTGCAGCCGATGCAACTCCTGGCACAGCCGGTCACGATGCACCTTCGCGAGGATCGACGCGGCCGAGATCGCCTTGACCTTCGCATCGCCCTTGACGATCGCCTCGGCCGCGATCTTCAGCGTGGGCAGCCGGTTGCCGTCGACCAGCACCTTGTTCGGCCGCAACCGCAGGCCTTCGACCGCGCGGCGCATCGCCAGCATCGTCGCCTGCAGGATGTTGAGCTCATCGATCTCTTCGACGCTGGCCTGCGCGATGCAGAAGCACAGCGCCTTCGCGTGGATCTCGACGTAGAGGCGCTCGCGGGCCAGCGCCGTCAGCAGCTTGGAATCGTTCAGGCCCCGGATCGGCTTCAGGTCATCGAGGATCACCGCGGCGGCCACCACCGGCCCGGCCAGCGGACCGCGCCCGGCCTCGTCGACGCCGGCCATCAGTCCCGGCACGTCGAAGACGAGCCCGAGTTGCTCAGCCCGCAAGAACCGCTTCGATGGCATCGGTGGCTTTCCGGCCGGTGTTGCAGCGCAGCTCGCGGTGCAATGCATCGAAGCGCAGGCGCAGCGCCTCGCAGCGCTCGGGGTCGTCGAGCCACGCCAGGCCCGAGTGCGCGAGACGCTCGGCCGTGGCCGCGCTCTGCAGGAACTCGGGCACGGCAAAGTCGTTCAGCAGAATGTTCGGCAGGCCGACCCACGGCTGGTAGCTCATGCGCTTCATCATCTGCCAATTAAGCGCGTGCATAACATAGGTGATGACCATCGGGCGCTTGAACAGCGCGGCTTCGAGTGTCGCGGTGCCGCTCGCGATCAGCGTCAGGTCGCAGGCGGCGAGCGCCTCGTGCGAGCGGCCGTCGAGCAGGTCGATCTTGACGTCGGCCGCGTACTGCTTGCGCAGCGGCTCGACCACATGGCGCAACCCCGGCACCACCGGCAGCACGAAGCGCAAGCCGGACCGCTGGCGGTGCATTTCGGCGGCGGCCTGCAGCAGCCGCGGCGCGATGTATTGCACCTCGGCGCGGCGACTGCCAGGCAGCAGCGCGACGACAACTTCGTCGGCGCCGATGCCGAGACTGGCCCGCGCTTCGGCGCGCGGCACCTCGAGCGGGATCATGTCGGCCAGCGGGTGCCCGACATACGCCGCCGGCACGCCTTGCTTCGCGTAGATCGCGGGCTCGAACGGGAACAGGCACAGCACCAGATCGGTCGCCTTGCGGATCTTCTCGATGCGTTTGCCGCGCCAGGCCCAGATCGACGGGCTGACGAAGTGGATCGCCTTCATGCCGCTGGCCTTGAGCTTCGCTTCGAGGTCGAGGTTGAAGTCGGGCGCGTCGATGCCGACGAACACGTCGGCGCGCTCGGTGGGGCCAGCCTTCAGCAGACGCTCGCTGAGCTGGTTGCGGATGCCCGAAATCTCGCGGTAGTGGCTCAGCACCTCGACGTAGCCGCTGACCGAAAGCTTGTCGTGCGGCCACCAGGCTTCGAAGCCTTGCGCGACCATCTTCGGGCCGCCGATGCCGCCGGCCTGCAGCTGTGGCCAGCGCACCCTCAGGCTCGCCAGCAGCAGCCCACCGAGCAGATCGCCCGACGCTTCGCCCGCCACCATCGCGAAGCGAGGGGCTTCCGGATCCATCGGTGCCATGGCTAGCGAGCGATGCCGCGCGTGGTGCCGGCGAGAAACTCGCTCATCATCGTGATGTCGGCCTCGGCCTCGGGCATCTCGACGGCGAGCGCGGCGATGGATTGGCGTGCCACATCGAACGTCAGCCCATTGCGGTACAGCAACCGGTGCATCTGCTTGACGGCCGCCAGCCGCTCCGGCCCGAAGCCGCGCCGGCGCAGGCCTTCGATGTTGAAGCCGCGCACCGACAGCGGGTTGCCGTCGACCATCATGTACGGCGGCACGTCCTGCGTGACCGCGCTGGCGAAACCGAGAAACGCATGTGCGCCGATCTTGACAAACTGGTGCACGCCGGTCAGGCCACCGACCGTGACCCAGTCGCCCACGTGCACGTGGCCGGCGAGCGTCGCGTTGTTCGCGAGCACGGTGTGGTTGCCGACCTGCACGTCGTGTGCAAGGTGCACGTAGGCCATCACCCAGTTGTCGTGGCCGAGCCGCGTGGCACCGGCGTCTTGTGCGGTGCCGAGATTGAAGGTGCAGAACTCGCGAATCTCGTTGCGGTCGCCGATCTGCAGCTCGGTCGGCTCGCCGGCGTACTTCTTGTCCTGCGGCACCGCGCCGATCGAGCAGAACTGGAAGATGCGGTTGTCGCGCCCGAT
>JANXVK010000366.1 GCA_025351675.1 Rhizobacter sp. | reverse complement strand
CTTGCTTTTGGTATCCACCACAACCGCACGCACGTTCCAGTCCGTGCTGGCACAAATCGAGTCAACCATGGCGCTCCCGGGGGTGACTTGGTTGTCGGTACCGAAGTCCGTCTGGGTCGGGCCAAGGCACTTCCGGTCTTTGAACGCCGGAGCGGTCAGATCCAGTGCCGAAGTCGGAATGACTTTGTAGCGATAGCACGCCGGCGCAGGTGAGAGCGTCACGGTGTAGTCGGCCACGCCATCGCCATCAATATCCACGAGGATGGGATTGGCTGCCGTCGCTGCCGGGGTCACGGTGAACTGGGCCGAGCTGATGGTCGCTTCGATCGCGCTCTGGACCGCGGTCAAGGCTTCCTGACGTACCTGGGTGTTGCCGACGATGCGCAGGTTGGTGGTGCTGCTGTTGAAAGCCCATATCGCCAGCAGCGCCAAGGCGACCAGCATGATGAGCGCGATGACAAGTGTGGCCCCGCGCTCCCGCGATGATGCCGGCGGCCCTGAAAAGCGACGAGAGATCATGGCGCTTCCCTCGCTCCACTCGGATTGTTCAGACGAATCGTCGTGCTGTAGACCCGTCGTGCGTAACCATCGCCCGGGTCGGCAGCGGTGGCGGCGTTCCCCAACACGAAGGGTGCCGCAGCGGCGGTCGTCGGCGCACCCAAAATCTTTTCGAGCGAACGCACGATGAAGTGGGATTTCAGTGTCATGGCGTTTTGCCAGAGTGAGGTCGGGCCGCTAGCGCCAGGAGAGTTGGAGTCGGTGAGGTAGCTGTCGGTATTGCCATCGCCGTCGGTGTCGAAACCGTATTCGAATCGCAGGGCTTCCACGCCCTCCGCGAGTGCCGTGATCACGAGGCCGCCGGCCACGAGATCCAGGCGCTTGAGGGTCGGCGTGGCGTCTGCGCCGCTGCCGGTGCAAATGTTGCAATTCGCGACGTAGTAAACACGGGAGACATACGCTCTGACCGGATTCGCACCCGCACAGGTGAAATTCTTCAGCGTGAACGCAGCGGCATCCCTACTGAAGACAAGCGAGGTCGTCGTCGGATCCGTCTTGCAGAATGAATACTGCACGTAGTCCTGATTCGTGACGACGCTGGCCACCGCGGTGCTGTTCACCGCGAGGCGCCGCACGACGAGAGCCGCCGTGCCATCCTTGCGGTCGCTCAGACATGTGGGGCCGGGATTCGTTGCATCTTTGGGCACGATGCCCTGAATGGGCGCAGGCAATCCAAAGGGCGAATTGACGAAGCCTGTGGGGAGGATCAGGCAGGGATCGGGGTTGGTGTAAACCGGCGCCGTTGGAGGGTCGGGCATCTCCCCGAAGAAGCCGGCGAGCCGGACGTCCTCACGAAGCAGTTCAGAAACGTATCGCCCGTTCTCGATCTGGCTGCTGGAGCGGCCCAGATTTTGGCCCGTCGCGGAAGCGTTGGCGAACAACACCAGCAACGCGGTGACAACGATCAGGCCGATCGCCAAGCCGACCATCAGTTCGACCAGCGAGAACCCGCGCTGGTTTCGACGAGGGTCAAGTGCCACGCGGGGCGTCATCGGCGGAAGCGAATTGCGCATCGTTGGGCCCTCAGCAGCGCGGTGTTGTGGGCGGCAACGTCGGGTCGAGGAGCAACCCGATGCACACCGTCGACGAGACGACACGGCGCAGAGATTCAGTTGAAAACGTTGCGTTGCCTTGCCCGCAGGGGCTGGCCGCCCCGGCAGTCTGGTTCACGCCTTGCCAAGCGATAGAGACGACGTATCGGTCGGTCGAAGTGGCGGGCCGGGTGATGCAACCCCGTGCGTTGAACATTGAGCCGATCTTGACGCCCCCTCGGGATTCACTGCTTCCCCGCAGAAGATTGGCCCATTCGCACAGGTCGAAGTTGGCGCCCGTCAACGCCGAGCAATCGGCGATCACTCCACCGCCGATCAGTCCGGCAGTGACGTACGCCGAGGCATTCTTTCGATTGGCGTTGATGCGGCTGCTGATGTCTTCGATCAATACCAGAGCCTGGCTGCGTTGGTAAGACTCGAGCTCGGACGAAATCGCCCGTGCCTGCATTCCTGCGAAGCCGAGGAGGCCGAAGGCGCAAATCAGGATCGCCACAAGCGCCTCGAGCAACAACGCGCCGCGTTGCCGGCTCCGGCTAGAGCCGGGATGCTTCATGAACATGCTCCTACCATCGACCGTGCCCGGCCAGAGGGGTCAAGCTGAATACAGCGCTTGGCGGTGTCGTTTGTTGCGCCGCTGGACGCCACCGTCATGCGAACAGTCGCAGATGCCCGACCATTGACATCGAAGGTGATCGCCGTGGGAACGACCAAAGGCGACAGCGCCGTAAAAGTGATCGACTCGTTCGCGGTGTTCCGCGTACTGATATTTTCTGCGCCGGCCGCAAGCGTCCATCCGGACTGCCAGTCGCCTCCGCTGGCTGTCATCACCACGCTTGCATTGCGCTTCAACGCCTCGCTCCGCGCCAGCAGCAGGTCAGCCGTCATGTCGTAAGCCAGTGCTTTCACTTTCTGCCCCGCTGCAAAGGACCGCATGCCCGGTGCGGCCAATGCAGCGACCACGGCCAGAACCGACATCACTGTCAACATCTCGACCAGGGTAAAGCCGCCGCTCTGGCGTGAAGTTGTCATTACCAACATCCCGACACGGCCGCCGTCTTGGTGCCGGTCTGATCAAGCGTCAACGTGCCGCACTTCTCAGAGGCCTGATCGGTCTTCGGTGCGGCGGACAGCGTGAAGGTCGCGGGCGGGGTGCCGGTGGTCGTGTTGGTTACCGTGTAGGCGGTGGCTACGTTGCTGGGCTGAGATGCGATGTTGTCTGGCGCCAAAGCGGAGAAACTGCGCGTGTCGAGGAGGAATTGCTGCTGCCGAGCCGCAATGGTCATCAGATAGGACTGGGCTTCGGACCGCCTCGACTTCTTGATGTAGTCGCGATAACTCGGCAAAGCAACCGCGGCCAAGATGGAGATCATCGCGACGACGATCAACATTTCGACCAGTGTGAAGCCCCGGCGGCGGTTGTGAAAGGGCATGGTGATGACAGCCAATGTGGATTGCTATGGATTAAGCCCGACTCGAAGCTCTTGGAGGTGAGGCCCGGAGACCTGTCTCGACAGGCGGCCCCCGAGAGACGACGGATGGCTCGATGCCACAAGCCGATGCCAAGAATGTCACGATGACCATAGACCCGGCCTCGCCGGCTGCCGCATCCCGATTTGCTCGACCGGGCCGTTCGCCAATTGAAGCAGACGGGGCAGGCCCGCTGAAATCGAGAAATATTACGTCTGGGCCAAGGCGCCCCGCTCGACAAGCAAGCCGACTGCGGCGAACATCGGGTCCATTGCGATCAGCAAGCACTCCACATGAATCCGCAACCGCCGAGCCCCCCGCCGGCCCCCGACGGGGGCTTTGAGTTCGAGTTCACCGACTTTGCGTCCGCGCGCGAAGCGCTGGACGAGGCGGTGACCGACATCGCCCGGCTGAATGCGCGCCCGACCAACCCCGGGGAGTGGGCCAAGCGGCGACGCCCGGCGTCGCCGGCCGACCGCGCGCTGACCGGCGAAACGATCGAGTGGATGCTCGGTCTGCCCGAGGCTATCCGGCCCGAGCAACTGGCAGCGCGGATGCCGCGCTTGGCGAATCAGATCGCCGCCGCCTGGAACGATCGTCTGCGCTGCGCCAGTGCATTGCGCGCTCTCACGATCGACGATCGGGGCGGCCGGCGCGGGCTGCCGATCGACATCCTTGCGGAAGTTCAGTTCCTGCACCGGCACCTCTCAGGGGCGCCCCCCGCCTGACACGGTGTGCGCCGGCGTCACACCGGCATCGTCGCGCCGCAGTTCCAACACTGCTCGAACGGCCCGTCGATCAGCTCGGCGCAGCCGGGGCAGACCCATCGCCGATGCAGCGGGTTTTGAAGATCGTGCAGCAGCGCGCGCGCGCGCTCGAGCTGATCGGCGTCCATCACCCAGAGCTCGGGCAAGGTCTGATCCGGCGGCACCTCACCGGCGGTGCTGCTGGCGTACTGGCGCTGCACGCTGGTGGGCACGCCGGCGTGTGTCAGCAGATCGGCCCACAGCGTGGCGAGCGCGAGGTTCGGGGCCGTGGTGAGGCGCTTC
>JANXVK010000306.1 GCA_025351675.1 Rhizobacter sp. | reverse complement strand
AGCAGCGCCTCGAGGTCGTCGGCCAGCGTCGCATCCTCGGCGCGCAATTCGGCAATGCGCCGCGCCCGGTCCGGCCCGTCGCGGGCCAGCACGTCGTCGAGCAGCCGGCTCAACCGGCGCCAGCGCTCCTGCTCTTCGCCCGGCATCAGCGCGACGCCCGCGGCGGTCGTGCGTGGACGCTGGCCGTCGCCCTCGGTGGCGGCGGGCCGGCGAGGGGCGCAGGGGGAATCGTCTCGGTCATGGGCGGTTCGGCCGGTTCCTGCAAGGGTGAGCTCCTGACTCGCCCGCCCGTTGGCGCGGGGCGCACCGTATTTCAACACGGCGCTTGCGCTGCCCTGCACATCGCCCGCACACCGCAGCGCGCCGCACCGGAAGGCGCTTCAGCGCGCCCTTCGGTGAGGGCTTGCGCACGCAGCGGGTAGAATCCGAGCACCGGCGCAGTCTCAGTCACTGCGCCGACGTCATTTCTGACTGAGCCAACGTCCCCCCGACGCGGCGCTCGCCACACCCCCTCTGCCTGCGACTGGCGCTCGATGTCCGAGCGACAGGCCGACCCCCTCCGTTTGGAATCCCATGTCTTTTGACACCCTCGGCCTCGCCGAGCCCTTGCTGCGTGCCGTTGCGGAATACGGCTACACCACCCCCACCCCGATCCAGATGCAGGCCATCCCGGCCGTGCTCTCCGGCGGCGACGTGATGGGCGGCGCACAGACCGGCACCGGCAAGACCGCCGGCTTCGTGCTGCCGATGCTGCACCGCCTGATGGCCAACCCCGCAGTGCGCGACGCCAAAGGCCGCCTGCCGATCCGCGCGCTGATCCTCACCCCCACCCGCGAGCTCGCAGCGCAGGTTGAAGAGAGCGTGCGCACCTACGGCAAGCACAGCAAGCTCACCAGCATGGTGATGTTCGGCGGCGTCGGCATGCAGCCGCAGATCGACAAGCTGCGGCGCGGCGTTGACATCCTCGTCGCCACGCCGGGCCGCCTGCTCGACCACCACCAGCAGCGCACGCTCGACCTGTCGCACGTGCAGATTTTTGTGCTCGACGAAGCCGACCGCATGCTCGACATGGGCTTCGTGCACGACATCAAGAAAGTGCTCGCCGTGCTGCCGCCGAAGAAGCAGAGCCTGCTGTTCAGCGCGACCTTCAGCGACGAGATCAAGGCTTTGGCCGATCGCCTGCTGAACGCGCCGGTGCTGATCGAAGTGGCGCGCCGCAACCAGACCGCCGAGACCATCGCACAGAAGGTGCACCCGGTCGGCCGTGAGAAGAAGAAAGACCTGCTCGTGCACCTGATCAAGTCGAACGACTGGGACCAGGTGCTGGTGTTCACGCGCATGAAACATGGCGCGAACCGGCTGGTCGAGCACCTGCTGAAGGAAAACATCAGCGCGATGGCGATCCACGGCAACAAGAGCCAGACCGCGCGCACCAAGGCGCTGGCCGAGTTCAAGACCGGCGACCTGACGGTGCTGGTCGCGACCGACATCGCTGCGCGCGGCATCGACATCGACATGCTGCCGCACGTCGTCAACTACGAGCTGCCGAACGTGCCCGAAGACTACGTGCACCGCATCGGCCGCACCGGCCGCGCCGGCGCGAAGGGCGAGGCGGTGTCGCTGGTCTGCGTCGACGAGAACGGTTTTCTGCGTGACATCGAGCGCCTGATCAAGCGCGAGATTCCGAAGGAAATCATCCCCGGCTTCGAGCCGCACCCGAGCGAGAAAGCCGAGCCGATCGTGCTCGGCCGCATGGTGATCGGCGAAGGCGCCGGGCGCGGCGGGCAGCGGCATCACGCCGGTGGTGGTGGCGGTGGTGCCGGCGGTGGACGCGGCGGGAGCGGTGGTGGCCAGCGTTCGGGCGGCGGCGGTGGTGGTGCCTCGCGCCCGCAAGGCTCGCGGCCGGCCGGTGGCGGTGGTCGCCCGCCAGCGCGCTCGGGCCCGCCGAAGCGCTGATCGGCGTTCGAGCCTTTTTACCTGCGACACCTCGGTGGCGCGGGTACATTGACGGGATGAGCGCTCCCTCCTCTCCTTCCCGAACGGCCGCGACACGCGGCCGTTCTTCTGCGCGCACCGCGCTGCTCGCGGGCGCGACCGGCCTGATCGGCCGCGCACTGTTGCCGATGCTGCACGCCAGCCCGTCGTACGCGCACACGCATGTGCTCGCGCGGCGCGCACCGGCCGGCGTTGCGGCTGATGCGCGCACCACGTTCCAGGTCGTCGATTTCGCGCAGCTGCCCGAGTTGCCGGCAGTCGACGACTGCTACATCGCGCTCGGCACGACGATCAAGGTCGCCGGCTCGCAGGCCGCGTTTCGCGCGGTCGACTTCGACTGCGTCGTGAACACCGCCCGCGCCGCGCGCACTGCCGGTGCCACGCGCCTGGCGGTCGTCTCCGCACTAGGTGCCAACGCGAACTCCAGCGTCTTCTACAACCGCGTCAAGGGCCAGATGCAGGCCGCGATCGGCGCACTCGGCTTCGAGTCGGTCGTGATCGCGCAGCCGTCGCTGCTGCTCGGCGACCGCGCCGCGATCGGCCAGCCGACGCGCCACTTCGAGGTCTGGGCGGCTCACCTGTTGGCGCCGACGATGTGGCTGGTACCGCGCGCGGTGCGGCCGATTGCGGCCACCAAGGTCGCCGCGGCCCTGCTCGCCACCACGATCGAAGCGGCACCCGGCGTGCGTGTGCTGAGTTCCTCGCAGATGCAGGGATGAGCGCGGCGACGGCGCCGTACGCGCCGCTGTCGGGCTTTTGCGCGTACATGCGCTTCTGGTATTCGCGCCTGGCGAGCACCAGCCCGAACCAGATGCTGATGGTCGCGATCGGCTGGCAGATATACGACCTGACCGGCAGCGCCTGGGATCCGGGCGGGGTCGGGCTGCTCCAGTTCCTGCCCGCGCTCTTGCTGGTGCTGGTCGCCGGCCACGTCATCGACTGCCACCACCTTGCACGCATCGTCGGTCTGTGCATGCTCGCGCAGACCGCGATCGCACTGCTGCTCGCGGCCAGCACGCAGCAGCAGGCGGCGAGCCGCGAGCTGCCCTATGTGATGTCGGTGCTGCTCGGCACCGGTGCGGTCGCCATCTGCGGCGTCGCGACGATCGTGTTCGGGTTCTCGACTTCGTTCATCGTCTCGTTCATCGCGCTGATCGTGGCCGGCGCCGACGACATGGTCAGCGCCGTGATCCGCCAGTCGCTGGTCCAGCTCGACACACCCGACACGATGCGCGGCCGGGTCAGCGCGGTCAACTCGGTGTTCATCGGCGCGTCGAACCAGCTCGGCGAGTTCGAGTCGGGCGTGACGGCGGCGCTGCTCGGGCCGGTCGCATCGGTCGTGCTCGGGGGCCTCGGCACGCTGCTCGTCGCGGGGCTGTGGTTCAGGCGGTTCCCGCCGCTCGCGAACCGGGACGCGCTGCCGAGCCCGCACTGATGGCGATCGCCTTCGAGCGGGTGCATGTCGATGCGCACTGCATCGTCGCCGTGAAGCCGAGCGGCCTGCTTTCGGTGGTGGGCCGCGGCGAGCACGGGCAGGATTGCCTCGCGGCGCGTGTGCAGGCCGAGTTCGCCGATGCGCTGGTCGTGCACCGGCTCGACATGTCGACCTCGGGCCTGATGCTGTTCGCGCGCGGCGCGGCGGCGCAGCGCACACTCAGCGTCGCGTTCGCGGCGCGCGAGGTGCACAAACGCTATGTCGCCGTCGTGCATGGCCGTGTCGCCGAGACGCAAGGTGAGATCGACTTGCCGCTGCTCGCCGACTGGCCGAACCGGCCGAAGCAAAAGGTCGATCGCGACGCCGGCAAGCCTTCGCTGACGCGCTGGCGCGTGCTCGCGTTCGACGCCGCGCGCCACGCGACGCGGCTCGAACTCGAACCCGTCACCGGCCGCGCGCACCAGTTGCGTGTGCACTTGCGCGCGATCGGTCATCCGATCCTCGGCGATGCGCTGTATGCGCCACCGGAGGTGATGACGCAGGCCGATCGGCTGCTGCTGCATGCGAGCTCGCTGCGCTTCGCGCACCCGGGCAACAACGAGCCGATCGCAGTCGAATCCGCGGCGCTCTTCTGAGCCATTACGCGTCATCCCGCTTTTGCCTGGACCGCTCGCGCCCGGCCCGCCCGCGCGCCTTCCACATCGCCAGTTGCTGCTGACGCTCCAGCACGCTCATCGTGTCGCGCCGAGCCTCGCGCAGCAGCTTGTGATAGTTCTTCACCCGATCGGCCGGCACGCCTTCGCGCACCGCACAGCCGGGCTCGTCAACGTGCTTGCAGTCGCGGAAGCGACATTGCATCGCGAGCGATTCGATGTCTCCGAACGCCGCCGCGAGCGTGGCCTCGTCGACATCGGGCCGCAGCGCGCGCAGCCCTGGCGTGTCGATGATGCAGGCGCCGCCCGGCAGGCGGTGCAGCGAGCGCGAGGTCGTCGTGTGCTTGCCGCGGCTGTCGTGCGCGCGCACCGGGCCGGTGTCCTGCGCGGGCTGGCCGAGCAGCGTGTTCGTCAGCGTCGACTTGCCGGCGCCCGACGAGCCGAGCACAACCAGCGTTTGGCCCGCGCCGAGATACGCCTGCAGCTGCTGCACCGTGTACGGGTCGGTGCCGTCGATCGCGAAGTAGTCGACGTGCGCCGGCACGCGCCCGCGCAGCGCCTCGATGCACTCGGCGAGCCAACCGGGCAGGCTCGCGACCACGTCGGCCTTGGTCAGCACGACCGCCGGCACGATGCCGTCGACCGCTTGCACAAGCGCGAGGTAGCGCTCGAGCCGGCGCGGGTTGAAATCGTCGTCGAGGCCCATCACGAGCAGCGCGGTGTCGACATTGCTGACGACCCTGTGGCGCCGGCCATCGGCATCGCGCCGGTTGATGTGCGTCAGTGGCGGCACGCGCGCATGGACCCATGTCTGGCCATGCGCGTCGGTGGCCGCCAGCACCCAGTCGCCGACGGCGAGCATCGCGCCCTCATCGGCAAGCGTTCGGCTGACGCGCGGCAGGACGCGTGCGGTCAGCTCATCAGCGCCGTCGTGCAGGCGCACGGCGTCGCGGTGCACCTCGGTCAGGCGCAGCAGTTCGAGAGAGAGTGAATCATCGGCAGAAGCCGCCGCGTTGGCGGCCAGGTTGGCCAGCGCGGGCGTGAGGCCCAACGTGCGCAGGCGCTCGAAATGGATGTCGATCATGGTGGGGTCTGAACTTTCGTTTCTCGCAGCGCGCGGCGCGAAGGACGCGCGCGATTCGACCGTGCGCATGCCCATGCAGGCGCAGATCAGCGGGGGTGGAAACGTCGGTCGCGCGGGGCGCGCGGATCAGACCCGAGTGGGTGTGAAAAAGAACTCGAGAAGAGCGCAGATCAGGCAGCGGCCGACGAGAGGGCAATGGTCGGTGGATTCATGGTGGCACCTCCTGCGCGGCTGTTGAAACTACTGCGGAATGCGGCTGCGGCTGCGGCTTGCATCGCAAGGCGCGCAGTCTGCACGCGGCCGTCGCCGTCGTCAATCGCTGCCTTGTGTTTTCGCAACGCGCCCACAGATGTCACCCGGCGGCAGTGGGGTCATGGCGTTAGGGTCATTCGGGCCTCGTATGATCGCGC
>JANXVK010000287.1 GCA_025351675.1 Rhizobacter sp. | reverse complement strand
GCCACGCCTTCGTCGAGCGGCTGGCCGAGGTGCTCGCCGTGCACGTGCTGCCCGAGGTGCATCAGCTGGTTCAGTTGCGTCTCGTCGACGACGAGAGCGACTGCTTCGTCGAGCCGGCACGCCACGTCGGCGGTTTCGGTGGCATGGTCTTGCCAGGCCTTGTCGATGAGCGTTGCGAAATCCATGGCGTCCTCCGTGACCGCTTGCGCGTTGACTGGCTGAAGAAACTTCGGCATCATAGAATTTGAAACTAAGTTACATCGCGCCAGCCGGCGCTGACTCGATCATGTCATTCGACCTCGTTTTCTTCGGCGGCACCGGCGACCTCACCTGGCGCAAGCTGATGCCGGCGCTGTTCCAGGCTTTTCGCCACGGCAAGCTGCCGCCCGACGGCCGCATTCTCGCGGTCGCGCGCGACGAACAGACCGACGACCAGTACCGCGAGTGGCTGAAGACGCGCTTCCAAGACGTCGAACTCGCCAAGCGCCCGAGCGACGACGAGTTCGCCCGGTTCGCCGAGTTGCTGCACTACCGGCGCATGGACCTGTCCCAGCCCGATCACTACCAGCGGCTGAAGGACTGGCTCGTTACGCGCAACGCCGACACCGTCGTGCTCTACCTCGCGACCAGCCCCTATCTGTTTCCGCAGATTTGCGCGCAGCTCGGCGTCGTCGGGTTGAACACGCCGCAGATTCGCGTCGTGCTCGAGAAGCCGCTCGGCCACGATCTGGCGAGCGCACAAGAGATCAACCGCGTCGTGCGCTCGGTATTCAAGGAGGAGCAGGCCTTCCGCATCGATCATTACCTCGGCAAGCCCTCGGTGCAGAACCTGATGGCGCTGCGCTTCGGCAACGTGCTGTTCGAGCCGCTGTGGCGGCGCGAGAGCATCGCCAACGTGCAGATCACGATCGCCGAAGACTTCGGCGTCGGCACGCGCGGCGACTTCTACGACAAGACCGGCGCGCTGCGCGACATGATCCAGAATCACGCGCTGCAATTGCTGACGATGGTCGCGATGGAACCGCCGAGCCGCAACGATGCCGACGCGATCCGCGACGAGAAGCTGAAGGTGCTGCGCTCGCTGAAGCCGTTCACCGAAGAAAGCGTCGCGCGCGACGTGGTGCGCGGCCAGTACCGCGCCGGCAACGCGCAAGGCAAGAAGGCGGCGGGCTATCTCGAAGAAGCCAAGGTGCCGCCGGGCAGTACGGCCGAAACCTTCGTCGCGATCCGCACCGAGGTGCAGAACTGGCGCTGGGCCGGCGTTCCGTTCTACCTGCGCACCGGCAAGCGCTTGGCGTCGCGCGAGGCGCAGATCGTCATCAACTTCCGCGCCACGCCGCACAGCATCTTCGCCGGCGTGAGCCAGCCCAACAAGCTGGTCATCAACCTGCAGCCGGAAGACGGGCTCGAGCTGCATCTGCTCGCGGCCAAGGGCACGGGGCAGCACGAGCCGCTGTCGCCGGTCTCGCTCGATCTGGACTTCGACAAGGCGTTTGCCGAGAACCGCGTCGGCGCCTACGAGCGGCTGTTGCTCGAAGCGATCGCCGGCCGACTGAACCTGTTCGTGCGCAGCGACGAACAGGAGCAGGCTTGGCGCTGGGTCGAGCCGGTGCTGAACGCCTGGGCGCGCGAAGTGAATGGCCCGCGGCCCTACGCCGCCGGCACGTGGGGGCCGGCGGCCGCCAGTGCCTTGGTGGCACGCGACGGCTTCGCCTGGGCCGAAGAGCAATAGGAGTGACAGTGCTCGATCGCATCCGCGCCGCGATCCCCGCGCTGCCACCGGCCGAGCAGCGCGTGGCGAAGCTCGTGCTCGCGGACCCGCGCGCGTTCGCGAGCCTGCCGGTGGTCGAGCTCGCCGAACGCTCGCATGTGAGCAAACCGACCGTCGTGCGCTTTTGCCGCAGCGTCGGCTACGACGGGTTGACCGACTTCAAGCGCAAGCTCGCCGGCGTCGTCAACGAAGGCGTGCCCTTCGTGCACCGCTCGGTCGACGAAGACGACAAGAGCGCCGACATCGTCGTGAAGGTGATCGACAACGCGGTCAGCGCATTCCTGAAATACCGCAACGACGCCGCCACCGGCGCGTTCGAGCGCGCGATCACGGCGCTGGCCAACGCGGGCAAGACGGCGAGGCGGATCGATTTCTACGGCGTCGGCAACTCGGGCATCGTCGCGCAGGATGCGCAGCACAAGTTCTTCCGCCTCGGCGTGCGCGCCAACGCGGTCGCCGACGGCCATGTGCAAGTGATGAGCGCGACCATGCTGCAACCGGGCGACTGCGCCGTCGTGATCAGCAACTCCGGCCACAGCCGCGACCTGCTCGACGCGGCCGAGATCGCCCGCAAGAAAGGCGCGACGCTGATCGCGATCACCGCCAGCGATTCGCCGCTGGCGCAGATGGCAATCGGCGCCGGGCAGATCCTGCTCGCGGTCGATCACCCGGAAGACTACGACCGCTACAGCCCGATGGTCTCGCGCCTGCTGCACTTGGTCGTGATCGACATCCTGACCACGGCGGTCGCGCTGCGCCTGCCCGGCGAGCTGCGGCCGATGCTGCAGGAGATCAAGAAGAACCTGCGCGCCAAGCGCCATGCACGCGCCGAGTGACGCGCGTTATCGGCCCTCGCTGACGACGATCTCGACCTGCTCGGTCTGCGCCGCGCCGCTGACCTGCAAGCGCGTCGTCGCGACACCCTGTCCGGCCAGATAGTCGCGCACGCTGAGGGCGCGATCTCGCGCCAGAGCCAAGCCGCGCACCTCGGGGTCGGACGGCGCGCTCACCCGCATCCGCGCACCCGTCTGCAGCTGCGCCTTCGCAAGCCGGTCGAGCACCGCGGCGAGTGGCGGCTTGACCTTGATCGCGCCGGCGTCGAAGCCGAAGCGGCGCGGCACAGTGGCGCGCAAGCTGCCGTTCTGCTGCAGGGTGAAGTCAACCGGCGTGCCGCGAAACAACTCGGCCAAGCGCACCTGCTCGCCTGCCAAGGTCGTGCCCGGCGCCGATCGCGGCGCGGTCGGTGCCGACGATATTGGCGCGGGCGGTGATGCAGGCGGCGTGCCGCACGCGGCCAGCAACGCCATCAGTGGCGCGGCGGCAAGAAGGGAAAGGGAGTAACGGTTCATGCCGCAATTACAGCCTGACCCGGCGACGCCGAGGTAAGCCTTGGTAGCGCCGAACCGGCACACCGGTCACTTGTCGGGATCAATGCCCTTGATCGCCGAGCCTTCGCCGTCGATCGGCAGAATCTCCACGACCTTGTCCTCGGTTTCGTCCTCCTTGAAGTTCTCAGGCTGTGCGCGGCTCGCGTCGCGTTCGGATTCGGCCAAGTCTTCGCGCGGGTTGACGCGGTCTTTCGGGTTCGTCATCGCAGTCTCCTGTGTGGATCCCAGTGGGCGCCCGGCAAAGCGCCCGCGCGAGCCGGCAAGCGCGCGTTCGCGCGTCGGAGTTTTCCGACAGACGCGGCGCGCCCGATCGCGCAGACTGAAGCGCATGAGCAGCACCCCGCGCCAGCACTTCTCGATGATCCGCGGGTTCCACCTCGCCGATCTGTTCACGCTCGGCAACGCGGCCTGCGGCACGGCCTCGGTGCTGCTCGCGATGCGCTACGTCGGCAGCCAGGAGCTCGCGCACTTTCTGTGGGCGGCCGCGCTCACGCCGGCCGCGTTTGTCTTCGACGTGTTCGACGGTCGCATCGCACGCCATCGGCAAACCCATTCGGCGCTCGGCCGCGAGCTCGATTCGCTCGCCGACATCATCTCGTTCGGCCTCGGCCCGATCGCGCTCGCGTACGCGGCGGGCCTGAACGGCGGCTGGGATGCGCTGGTGCTGATGTACTTCGTCTGCTGCGGGGTGTCGCGGCTGGCGCGCTACAACGTCACCGCCGAATCACTCTCGGCCGGCGCCGACAAGGTCGCCTACTTCGAGGGCACGCCGATCCCGACCAGCGTGCTGTTGACCGCGTTGCTCGCGCTGGCAGCGTGGCAGGGCCGCATCGGCGCGGCGCTGTACGGCGGCGAGTGGGCGATCGGACCGTGGGTGCTGCACCCGGTGGTGCTGTTGTTCGCGCTGTCGGGTACGTTGATGATCAGCAAGACGCTGCGGATCCCGAAGTTCTAACTGCGCCGCGCTGCGCGCGCCAGAACTTGGCTGGCCAGCATCTCGGAGCTCACCGAACGCTCCAGCGACGAGCGCGACAGGCCAGACTCCGCGTAGTGCAGGTTCTCGTAAACCTCGGCCGCGGCCGGGTGGGCGCCGAGCACGGCTTGGAGTGCGTCGTCCGGCATCTCCTGCGACAGCGCGACCCCGAGCTGGCGCACCAGCGCGCGGTACTGGTCGGCACCGAAGTCGCGACCGCTGGTCTCGACACGCTCCAGCAGGCGCGCCAGCGCGATCGCGGTTTCGAGGCGGTTCTTGATGGATTCGCGTTGGGCGGCGTTCATGAGATCTCTCCGGCAGCGGGTTCGACACGCGCGAACCCTTGCCGTCAAGCTGTGGGCGCTTGGGCCAAGTTCAAGGCGCGCGGTGATACAACGGCGGCCATGTACGACCACAACCAGCTCGAGATCCCGGATTCGTTCGTCGCGCTCTTCGTCGAGCCCGGCCGCGAGCGGCCGAGCGCCACACGCGCCGCGATCGGCGCGCGCTACGAGTTCTGCGAAGACCTCGCCAACCATTTGTACGAGTACGCCCGCGCCCAGCACCACGACCTCGGCATCACCGAGGGCGACGTGCTGGTGCGCGTGCGGCTCGGCCTGGCGCAGCCCGATTCGGGTGTGAACGCGGTCGAGGTGCGCTGGGTCGTGCGGCGCCTGGCCGAGCTCGAGGGCTGGCCTTGGCACGATGAAGACTGACGTCAAGAGCGTGCTCGCCTGGCTCGAACGCACGGGCACGCCGGCGGTGCGCGATGGCATGGCGCGCTTCGCGATCCCGTCGGACAAGGCCTTCGGCATCTCGGTGGCCGGGTTGCGCATCGAGGCCAGGCGCCTGGGCCGCAACCACGAGTTCGCCGCCGCGCTGTGGGCCAGCGGCTGGTACGAGGCGCGCATGCTTGCGTGCTTCGTCGACGACCCGGCACAGGTCAGCGCGGCGCAGATGGACCGCTGGTGCCGCGAGTTCGACCATGGCGCTGCGCGCGGTCGGCAAGCGCAATGCCGCGCTGAACGCTGCGGCGCTCCAAACCGCCACCCGACTGGCCGCATCGAGCGACGCGACCGCGCGCCCGGCCAAACGCGCGCGCCCGCCGCGCTGAGCAACACCACGCTGGCCACGAAACCCGGAACCGCGACAATGCGGGCTCATGCTGACGAAAACTGCTTTGCCCGATACCCCGAACCCACCCAACCCGCACCACGCCCAGCGCCTGCCGCCGAACATCCGCAAGGAGCAGTTCAACCGCATCCGCCAGGCCGCTTACACGCTGCCGCAGGTCGTGAAGCCCGGCGACTACCTCGACGAGCGCAGCACCGGGTTTGAAGACCACCTCGACAAGCTCGGCCTCGTGCTGCTGCAAAAGCCGGTCGCCGGCGCGCGCCCGAGTCGCTGGATCGAGCCGGCGCTGATGGACAGCGCCTTGGCGCACCTCGACGCGCTCGGCACCGGCCCGACCGTGCGGCCGACGATGCTCGAACGCAGTGCCGCGCTCGAGGCGCTCGGCGTCGCGCGCCGTGCCGGCCTGTGGACGCGGCTGATCAGCCACACGCTGCAGCTTTCGGAAGCCGGCTGGCGCGTGCCGGTGCTGTTCCGCGTGCCGGTCGATGCCGGCGCGGTGTTCGCGTTCTACCGCAGCGGCGAGCGCGCCGCGCTGCTCGCCGCGCTCGGCAAGCCGCCGGCCTACCCACACGCCGCGGCGCTGATCGCGTACTTGGAGACGCTGATCGCGCGCAGCCGCGAGCACAAGCCGGAGCACCTCGAAGCGCTGCTGCCGCGGCTGCAGTCGGAGTGCGCGACGCCACAGTCGTTCGATGAGTTGAAAGTCGCCTGCGGCCGCGCGCAAGACCGCTGGGAACACCAGGCCGCCGAGCAGGAAACGCTGGCCGGCCTGAACAGCGAGCTCGCGTTCCAGGGCTACCCCGACACCTTCCAGAAGGCGCGCCGCCTGCAGCGCAGCGTCACGCTCTACGTCGGCCCGCCGAACAGCGGCAAGACGCACGCCGCGTTCGAGCGCTTGGCCCAGGCCTTCGACGGCGCCTACCTGGCGCCGCTGCGCCTGCTCGCCCTCGAGGGCCGCGACCGACTGGTCGCGCGCGGCGTGCCCACGTCGCTGCTGACCGGTGAAGAGAACGTTCCCGCGGACGGCGCGCGCGTCGTGTCGAGCACGATCGAGATGGTC
>JANXVK010000266.1 GCA_025351675.1 Rhizobacter sp. | reverse complement strand
CGAGGTTGCGGTGCAGCAGCACCGCGCCCTTGCTGACGCCGGTGGTGCCACCGGTGTACTGCAGCACCGCGATGTCGTCGGGGCCGACCGTCGCCGGCTTGAACGGCTTGCTGCGGCCCTGCCGGAGCGCATCGTTGAACTTGACGGCGCCCGGCAGGTCCCAGGCCGGCACCATCTTCTTCACCTTGCGCACGACGTAGTTGACGATCGTCGCCTTCGGGAAGCCGAGCATGTCGCCCAGCCCCGTGACGATGATCTTCTTCGTCGGCACCGCGGCCAGCACCTGCTGCAAGGTGGTCGCGAAGTTCTCGACCATGATGATCAGCTTGGCGCCCGAATCCTTCAGCTGGTGTTCGAGCTCGCGCGGCGTGTACAGCGGGTTGACATTGACGACGACGTAGCCGGCGCGCAGCACCGCCGCGCACGCGACCGGGTACTGCGGTACGTTGGGCATCATGATCGCGATGCGGTCGCCCTTTTCGAGCCCCTGCGCCTGCAGCCAGGCGGCGAGCGCGCG
Organism: Rhizobacter sp.; assembly: GCA_025351675.1. Lineage (GTDB taxonomy): Bacteria > Pseudomonadota > Gammaproteobacteria > Burkholderiales > Burkholderiaceae_C > LMDS01. The sequence goes on along the minus strand of JANXVK010000266.1, from coordinate 6,733 downwards.
CGAGGCGTCGTCGACCTGCGCGAACGTGATCGTCTTGCCCATGAATCGGTACGCCATCCGGCCGGCGTACTTCTTGAAGCTTTCGTCCAGCAAGGCCACCAGCGAGGGGTACTGCTCGACGTTGATGCTGGCCGGCACGCCGACCGGGTACTGCTTCAACCAGGTTTTTTCCATCGATGACTCCGAGAAACAGCGGGGGATTCTGACCGAGCGGCGCTGCCGCCGGCCCAGGGTATTGCCCCGGGGCGGTCACTGGACAGCATGCGGCGATGAACGAGCCGCTTCCAACCGCGCGGGCCGCCGCGCCGGGCCGCCTCAAGCAAGGCCCGACCAAGGGCCACGAAGCGGCTCCTTCGTGGCCCTTGGAGGGTCGCTCGCCATACTCGGCGAGCAGGGAGTCGTCATCCGTCCGCGTGATGGGCGCCGGCGCGATCGGCTGCTGGCTCGGCGGCTGCCTGCAGGCGGCCGACGCGCCGGTCGTGTTCGTCGGCCGGCCGAGCGTGCTGGCCGGCCTGCGCACGCGCGGATTGACGCTGACCAAGCTCGAGGGCCGTGACCAGCACATCCGCGCCGACTCACTCGACTTGCATGAACAGGTGCCGCCAGAGCTGATCCCGCAAAACTGAGTTGCACCTGGAGTTGCCGCTCGCAGGCGCGCGCATGATGCGCGGCCTGCTGCGAGCCGAAGGCTTCACGGTCGGACGCAAACACATGACCACGCAGATGCGTCGCGTGGGCGTCACGGCGCTGTACCGCAAGCCGAACACCGGCAGACGAGCGCCGGGCCACCGATCTGGCAGTCAATTCACGAATAGCGCGTTCACCGGGCTGCTACACGGGCACGGCATCCGCATCTCGATGGACGGCAAGGGTTGCGGGCGCGACAACGTGTTCATCGAGCGGGTGTGGCGCTCGATCAAGTACGAGGAGGTCTGCCTGCACGCCTATGAGACCGTGAGCGCGGCGCGAGAAGGCATCGGCCGCTACATCAACTTCAACAACACGCGCCAGCCGCACTCGAGCCATCGAGCCCGAACCCCGGACGTGGCGTACTTCGCTTCGCTGCCTCAGCCTTCGGTCGAAGCAGCCTGACCTGGCGGCGGCCGCTTGTAAATCGTCGGAATCTGTTCAGATCACCGGGGCCAGCTGTGTCGCCTCGCGCACTGACGTGGAGAACTCCATCTTGTAGGCCAGCCACCAGATGACGAACACGCCCAGCGCCCACCAGATGATCTGCCAGGCCCACAGCGACGGGATGCCGAGTTTCCAGGCGGTGATGCCGCCCGCGGGATCGCCGAAGAGGTCGTTACCGAGCACCGCGCCCGGCCCGATCGCAAAGAACATCCAGCCCAGGATCAGCGCCCAGACGGCGGGCCGCATCACGCGCTTGCGCGGCGACAGGCCCGCCCGGGCGTGAAGGTACTGATGATAGATGTCGCGATGGGCGCGGCTGTCGTCTGCGCGGGTGGCCAGCGACACCAGCGCGCAGGCCAGCACGTTGAAGAAAATCCCCCATCCGGCCGAATGAATCGTCCAAGGCCATTGGCCCCACGGCAGATCGAAGCCCAGGAACCGGATGATCGATGCGCCGACAGGCTCGGTCAACACCACCACCACGAGGCCGACACACACGCCGACCGTTGCGGCCTGGCGCGAAATCCACGGCAGCCAGCAGACGCCGGCGAGCACCGGCCAGAGCTGGAGTGAAAACGAGAGGGCCAGACCGCCTAGTTGCCACTGGGCGAGCGGCGTGAAGGTCGCCATCGTCAGTGCGACGATGAAGATCACGGCCATCGCGGCGCGGGCCACCATGCGCTGCCTCCGGTCATCGGCGGCCGGACGAAAGAAGCGTCGGTAGACATCGGTGCTGAACATCGACGCCGTGGTCAGGACGTACGCGGCGGCGGCGATCTGAACGGCTGTCACGACGCACAGGGCCAGCAAGGCGGACGCCCACGGGTGACGGCTCGACATCGACTGGATGAAGGCGGTGGTCACGTCGACGGGCTGCCCGCCATTGAACGCGGTGAGTGCCGACGCCGCAGCGAGTTGCGCCGGTGCCGCGGCGGGCGAGGCGCCCAGTGCGTGCATGCCGAGCCCGTAGGCGGTTGCAAAAAACAGCAACACCAAACCGACGATCGCACCGGTCGCCCAGACCTGCTGGGAAGCAAAACCGCGCGTGTCGCGACAACTGAATCCCAGCATGCTGAACGACGGCGACGACTGAATGCCCATCAACGCGAATGAATAGGTCAGGATCATCGAGGCGGTCCAGATGCCACCGGCAGGCGCTTGTTGGCCCAGCCCGGCCGTGAACTGAATGACCCCGGGGATCTCGAACAGGTTGGATCCTGCGCCGCTGCCTTGCGCGCCGAAGCGGGCCAAGGCTGAATTGAACGCACCGAAGCCGCCCAGTTGGGAGTAGGCGATGCACCCCAGACCGATCATGCCCGCCAGCATCAGCAGGCATTGCAGCGCGCCCACGGCCGTCACCGCACGCATGCCGCCCAGATACACATAGGCGAAGACGCTGAAGCCCAGCACCCACATCGCCGGGTAGGCGCCGACCGCGCCGTGGGTCAGGATCTGGATCAACCGGCCGCTGGCGGCGAGCTGCATGCCGACGAACGGAATCGCGAAAACGAGTGCGATCGACACCGTCAGCAACCGGATCAACTCGCCTTGGTAATAGTCGGCGAACATGGCGCCCGGCGTGACGTAGCCAAACCGCTGCCCGAGCAACCACTGGCGCTTGAGAAACAGGATGCCGGCCAAGGGAATGACGATCGCCCCCAGCGCGACCTCGCCGTACGGAAAGCCGCCGAGGGAGAGCATCGACGGGTGGCCCAGAACCATCCAACCTGTGAGCGACAGGGCCGTCGCCGAAAGCACGAAAACCCAGGCCGGAGTTTGTCGGCCGGCGACGAAGAAATCCTGCGCGGAGGCCGAGTCGCTGCCCGCCGCGATGCCCCAGTAAAGGCAGTAGGCAAGCAGCAGGGTTCCGAACGCGAGCAGCCAAACGACTTCTTGCGACAAAAAATTCTCCAGGTTCAGATCCAGGGTCGGATCGGGCGGGCCGGCAGCGCCATGGCGCCAACGCCCATCAGCGCTTGCGCGCGTCGTCGAACATGTCGATCGAGCCGCGCACGCCGTGGTTGGCGACAAGGTAGAAGAGGAAGCACGCGAGCAGCAAACTGAAACCCGACAGGCCGATGGCGATGTTCGCCGTGTCGAAGCGCGGAAGCGCCAGCCAGCTGACCACGAAGCTGATGACCGACACCACGTAGACGACGAACCCCGACGCGATTTCGCCCCGGGAAAAACCGGTGCGGAAGATGTGATTGATGATCACATGCGCCCCGAAGGCCGTGGCCAGCAACGCAAAACCCAACAGGCCGGAGAACAAGTCGGCCTCCCTGAAACCCGACATCGCGAAACACAGCCCGAACGCTCCGAAGAAAGCCCAGTTCGTCATCACTGCCAACCAGCGCTCGCTGTGATCACCCCAACTCATGACGTGCGCTCCGTTCAACGACGATCAGCGTCTTTGGCGTCGGGATGGTCGCCTATGGGAAAGATCGTCAACCCGCCGGTAGTGGTCATCGCACTGGGCGACATGCCGATCTCGCGCAGCAATCCGTCGACGAACGGCACTTGGGCCCGGTAGCGCAGCGCCGAGTTCACCGCCTGGTCGGCCAGGCTGCCAGTCTTGCGGCCGCCGCCATCGCCGTCGCTGTTGCCACTGTCGGCGTGGCCCTGTGGCGCCATCCCGCTCAGCCCCGGCAGGCCGTCGACCTGCAGGATCTTGATGGACTCGATTTTCTCCATCGGCTTGACGCTCTCGCGGATGATGCTGGGCAAGCTGCGGATCAGGTCTTCCTGCAGCGCGCTGCGCCGGCTCGCCTCGGAGCGCATGTTCTCGGCTTCGTTGAGCTTGCGCCGGCCTTCGGCGTCGATCTCGTAGCGCACCTTGGCGGCTTCGGCAGCGGCGACCTGCGCCTTGGCACGGTCGCCCGCCGCCTGCAACTCGGCCGCTGCGCTGGTGGTGATCTTGATCGCGTCGCGCTCGGCATGTTGCGAGGCTTCCACCAGATCGATGAGCTTGCGGCGCTCGGCGATGGCGGTGTCGCGCACGGTGTTGACCCGCTCGGTGGCTTCGACGGTCTGGGCGCGCGCCACCTCGGCGGCGGTCTGCGCTTCTGACTGCGCTTGTGAGCGCTGGGCGATCGCGATCGTGCGCTCCTGCTCTTCCAGCTCGAGTGCGCGTCGGCGCTGAATTTCCATAGTCTGGATGTCCTGCTCGCGCAGCAGTTGCTCCGACTCGACGGCGCGCTCCTGCTTGATGCGCGATTTCTCGAGTTCTTCCTTGACCCGGATCTGCGCTTCCTCGATGTCGCGGTCGCGTTCGGTTTTCTCGCGGGCGATCTCGGAGCGCTGCTGCGCCCGGCGCATCGCGATCTCGCGTTCCTGGGCCATGCGGGCGTATTCACTTTCCTGGTCGATCGCGAGGCCGAGCTTTTCGGATTCGAGATTCTTCGCGCGGATGGCGATCTGCGTGTCCTTCTCGATGTCGTTGCGCTTCTTCTTGCGCGTCTCGATCTCCTCGGTCAGCCGGGTCAGGCCCTCGGCATCGAACGCGTTCGACGGGTTGAACAGCTTCATGTCCGCCTGGTCCACATTGGTCAGCGACACCGCTTCCAGTTCGAGGCCGTTCTCGGTCATCGTGTGGGCGACGAGTTCACGCACGCCGCGCACATAGTCGCTGCGGCTTTCGTGGATTTCTTCCATCGTCATGCGGGCCGCGGTGGCGCCCATCGCGTCGACAAAGCGGCCCTGCACCAACTCGCGCAGCTTCTCGGGGTCGAGCGTGCGGGTGCCCAGGGTGCGCGCGGCGGCAGCCACGCTTTCGGGTGTCGGAATGACCCGCACGAAAAACTCGACGATCACTTCGATGCGCATGCGGTTGCGGGTGATCAGCGACTTCTCGCCCGCCCGGCGCACCTCGATGCGCAAGGTGTTCATGTTGACCTCGGACACGTCGTGCACGATCGGCAACACGAACGCCCCGCCGCCCATGACGACCTTCTCGCCGCCCCAGCCGGTGCGCACGAATGACAAGTCCTTCGAGGAATGGCGGTACAGCCAGTGCAGGAGGTACACGACCACTGCAATGACGATCGCCAGCAAGATAATTATTGCAATGATGTCCGCGCCATTCATGCTTTGCTCCCGGTTCAAAATTTCAAAGCCAGATCGGCTCGTGGTGTCTGTTGTTTGGGTCGATCAGGCTTGCCGTTCGACCTTCTCGACCGCTGCGGCGAATCAGTGATTCGAGGCGCTGGTTTCCTTCATGCCCACCGTCAGGATCGTCAACCCGAAGGCGATCTGGTTGACCAGGTCGGCGAGGTTGTAGGTCGTGAGCAGATAGCGCACCTCGACCGGGCCGGTGAACGCCCCGATGAAAAAGCACAGCGGGTAGACCGCCCAGCCGATCGTCATGATCAGACGCAGCCAGAAGTAACCCTGTTGCGCCGCTTCACTGCCGTATCGAACCGTGCGCTCGCTGAGCTTGCCGAAGTAGACCTCGCCCAGGATGTACAGCCACATCGCCAGCGAAATCAGGAAGCCCAGCGTCGGGTGCATCAGTTGCGTCTCGCCCATGAAGCGCGACAACACCAGCAACACCGCCGCGACCAGCAGGCGCCAGAACACGCCCACCGGCACCGCCGCATACGCCCGCACGAAGAAGTAAACGAGCACGACCTGCAGCGGCAGTGTCAGGAACCAGCCGATGTAGCGGTGGATCATCGTCATCTGCCCCGTCGACAACCACACGTCGGTGGCCATCATGTAGTGGGCGGCCGATATCAGCATCACCACACCGGCCAGCGCGACCGACAATTTCCAGCGCCGAGAGACCCACGCGGTGCCCGCGAGCAGCAGCACGGCGGCCGCGAGCGTGGCGATCATGAGCAACACGAAAGTGCCACTGGCGATGTCTTGCGCACCGAGAAGCTTGACGATCATTTCCCGCCCTTTTCAGATCTAGATTTGCGTACGGATGTGGGGCGATCGGGCGTACAGCGCCACCATCGGCAATATCAGCAACCCGAAGACGAATTGCTGCCACTCGAATTTCAGACCGATGCCGACCAGGAACGAGGTCAGCACCTGCAAGACCAGCACGCCGATGACGGTGAAGCCGTAGCCCCCGTAGCCGCCGAGCAGTGAAGTCCCCCCCATGACCACCGCGGCCAGGGTCATGAACAGATACGGATTGCCGACGCCGATGAAGCCACCGCCGCTCCAGCCGAGCAACAACGCCCCGGTGAGTGCCGACACCGCGCCGCTCACCATGTAGGAGCCGACCCAGTAACGCCGCTCCGAAATCATCAGTCGCGACGCCGACAGCCGGTTGCCGCCCAGCGCATACAGGGAGCGTCCGTAGACCGTGTTCTTCAGGCCGTAGATCAGCGCAGCGGCGAGCCCGATCCAGATCAGGATCAATAAACATCGTGCCGCCGATAGCGATACGGCCAGATGTCGGATGCTCCAACCCCGCAACGCATCGCAACGTCGTCGTTTTGCCGCAGCCGGAGGGGCCAAGCAGAACGACAATCTCACCGGCCGCGATGGTGAACGAAACATCGTCGATCGCGGCTTTAGCGAGCGGCGTTCCCTTGGTCGGCGGAAAGACTTTTCGAAGATTTTCGACCCGTAGTTCGGCGGACAT
>JANXVK010000218.1 GCA_025351675.1 Rhizobacter sp. | reverse complement strand
GCCGCGGCGCGCCACGGCCAGTGCGGTTCGAACAGAATGGCGCGCGCTATTGCGACGAAATCGGCCTGACCGTTGGCCACGATGGCTTCGGCTTGCGCCGGTTCGGTGACCAGCCCGACGGCCATCGTCGGCAAGCCGCTTTCCCGCTTGATGCGTTCGGCGAACGGCACCTGGTAGCCGGCCTCGACCGGGATTTTCTGCAGCGGTGACACGCCACCTGAGGACACGTGGATGTAGCTGCCACCGCGCTGCGCCAGCGCCTTCGCAAAAGCCACGCTCTGTTCGATGTCCCAACTGTCCTGGCCCTCGACCCAGTCGCTGGCCGAGAGGCGCATGCCGACGGGGATTTTTCCGGACACCGCAGCGCGCACCGCGTCGTACACCTCCAGCGGAAATCGCATGCGGTTGTCCAGCGAACCGCCGTAGTCGTCGGTGCGCTGGTTGGTCAGTGGCGAGATGAACGACGACAGCAGGTAGCCGTGCGCGCAGTGCAGCTCCAGCCAGTCGAAGCCGGCCTCGGCCGCGAAGCGCGTGGCGCGGACGAAATCGTCGCGGACCCGGTCCATGTCGTCACGTGTCATCGCATGCGACCAGTCGCTGACGCCGTCAAGGTACTGTTGTGGTGACGCCGAGATCAGCGGCCAGTTGCCGTCATCGAGCGGCCGGTCGATGCCCTCCCACGCGAGCCGCGTCGAGCCCTTCGCGCCGCCGTGGCCGAGCTGGATCGCGATCTTCGCATCGGTGTTGGCGTGCACGAAGTCGACGATGCGTTTCCAGCCATCGCGTTGCTCGGCGTTCCACAAGCCAGGGCATCCCGGCGTGATGCGCGCGTCGGCCGAGGTGCAGGTCATCTCGGCGACGACCAGACCCGCGCCGCCCATCGCGCGCGCGCCGAGGTGCACGAGGTGGTAGTCGGCGGGCAGGCCATCGGCGCACGAATACTGCGCCATCGGCGAGACGACGATGCGGTTCTTCAGCGTCACGCTGCGCGCGGTGAACGGCGTGAACATCGGCGGGATCGGCCCGTGGCCTTGGCCGCGCGGCGCGCCCGCGTGCTGCGCGATCCAGTCTTCGTAGCCTTCGACATAGCCCTTGTCGCGCAGCCGCAGGTTCTCGTGGCTGATGCGCTGGCTGCGCGTCAGCAGCGAGTAGGCAAACTGCTCCGGCGGCAGGTTGACGTAGCGGTCGACATTCTCGAACCACTCGGTCGAGTTGCGCGCCGCGTTCTGGATGCGCAGCACCTCGATGCTGCGCAGGTCTTCGTAGTGCTGAAGCGCGGCGTTCAGGTCGCCCTGGTGCGAAGCGATCGAGCGCGCGAGCTCGATTGAATCCTCCAGCGCGAGCTTGGTGCCCGAGCCGATCGAGAAGTGCGCGGTGTGCGCCGCGTCGCCAATCAGCACGACCGGCGCATGGCCGTTGTGGTGCACCCAGCGCGCGCAGACGACGCGCGGGAACTTGATCCATTGGGCCGAGCCGCGCAGGTGGCTCGCGTTCGAGATCAATGCGTGGCCGTCGAGGTGTTTCGCGAACAGCTTCTCGCAGAAGCCGATCGCCTCCTCCTTCTCCATCGCGTCCAGGCCCGCCTTCAGCCAGACGCTTTCGGGTGTCTCGATGATGAAGGTCGAGGTCGTGTCGTCGAAGCGGTAGGCGTGGGCCTGGAACCAGCCGTGCTCGGTCTCTTCGAACGCGAACGTAAACGCCTCGAACAGCTTGTGCGTGCCGAGCCAGACGAAGCGGCACACGCGGGTGTCGATGTCGGGTTGGTAAGTGTCGGCGTGCTGCGCACGGATGCGGCTGTTCAGTCCGTCGCTGGCGACGATCAGGTCGGCATCGGGATACGCCTCGTCGCCCTGCACGTCGGTCTCGAAAACGAGTTTCACGCCGACCTGCTCGCAGCGCGCCTGCAGGATATTGAGCAAGCGCTTGCGGCCGATGCCGCAAAAGCCGTGCCCGCCGGAGCGGATCTTGTGGCCGCGGATGTTGACCTCGATGTCGTCCCAGTGGTTGAACGCGTCGAGGATCTGCTCCGCGCTGACCGGGTCGGCGGCCTGCAGGTTGCCCAGCGTCTGGTCGGAGAACACGACGCCCCAGCCGAAGGTGTCGTACGGCCGGTTGCGCTCGACGACCGTGATCTCGTGCGCCGGGTCTTGCTGCTTCATCAGCAGCGCGAAGTACAGGCCCGACGGGCCGCCGCCGATGCAGACGATGTTCATGACGCGTTTTTCATGAAGTCTTGAATAGTTCAGTGCTAAAGCATTTTGGAAGCAGCCGGCGCGCTTGTCAAGCCGACGTCCGCTGTAGGACGGCCGCCACAGCCGAACGCGCCCGCTGCTCACAGCGGCGCGCGCCGTCGGCGTGTTTTGCGGCCGAATGCGGGCGCGTAACGTTCGGTCACCAACAACCACGGAGATTGACAATGACCCTCGGCACCATTCTTCTGATCGTTCTGATCCTCTTGCTTGTCGGCGCGCTGCCGAGTTGGGGACACAGCAAGTCTTGGGGTTATGGCCCGAGCGGCGGCCTGGGCCTCGTTCTCGTCATCGTCCTCATACTGCTGGTGATGGGCAAGATCTGAGTCCGGCCGCGTTGGGGAAACGGAGCCTTGCCCGCCCCGACGCCGGCCCGAGCCGTGCTGGGTGCGATAGCCGCCGCCATGGCGGCGGTGTACCCGCACCCAGCTCATGACGTCGCGTGCCCGCCCGCCTCCGCGCTCCCGCGCGCCGCACTCGCCGCGACCGTCGACGGGTGAAGATTGCATCCTCGTGTTTCAGGGCGGTGGTGCGCTCGGGGCCTGCCAAGCGGGCGTCTTCGAGTCGCTGAGCAAGGCTCGGCGCGCGCGGACTTGGGTCGTGCTGTTCGGCGTACCAGGCTTCTTCAAACCGCGCGTCCCGACGGCGCCGTTTCAGCCGCACGGCTCGCTGGCGGCGATCAGCTGCTGCGACACCGCGCCGCTACGCGAAACGCTCGAGTGGCTGGTCGACCGCGACCGAATCAACGCGGGCGACGTGCGGCTCTCGGTCGGCGCCGTGACCGTGCGCACCGGCAACTTCGAGTACTGCGATTCGAGCCAGCCGACGATCGACGCGCGCCACAACATGGCCAGCGGTGCGCAGCCGCCATGGGATGCACGTGTTCGAGCTGACCTCGGACAACCCGGGTGCCACCTGACACCGGGCGCTTTGGTGGAATACTTGCCACAAGCCACTCAACTCGACACGGAAGACCCGATCATGAAGCTCAAGAACAAGGTCTGTATCGTCACCGGCGCCGCCAGCGGCATCGGCAAGGAAATCGCCCTGACCTACGCCCGCGAGGGTGGCAGGGTCGTGATCGCCGACATAAACAAGGCGGCGGCGCAGCAGGCCGCCGACGAGATCGTCAAGGCCGGCGGCACCGCGATGGCGGTCGCGATGGACGTGACCAGCGAGGAGCAGGTCAACGCCGCGGTCGCCGAGGTGGTGGCCGCCTGGGGCACGGTCGACGTTCTGGTCAGCAACGCCGGTATTCAGACCGTCCACCCGGTCGAGGCGTTTCCGTTCGCCGACTGGAAGAGGATGCTCGCGATCCATCTCGACGGCGCCTTCCTGACCACCAAGGCGGTGATGCCGCACATGCAGAAGTCGGGCAACGGCGGCGCGATCATTTACATGGGATCGGTGCACTCGAAGGAAGCGTCGGTGCTGAAGTCGGCCTACGTGACGGCCAAGCACGGCCTGATCGGCCTGTGCAAGACGGTGGCGAAGGAAGGCGGCAAGCACAAGATCCGCGCCAACGTCATCTGCCCGGGCTTCGTGCGCACGCCGCTGGTCGAGAAGCAGATTCCCGAGCAGGCGACGGCACTCGGCATCAGCGAAGACGATGTGATCAAAAAGGTGATGCTGAAGGAGACTGTCGACGGCGAATTCACGACCGTTCAGGACGTCGCCGAAGTGGCGCTGCTGTTCGCCGGCTTCGAGTCGAACGCGCTGACCGGCCAGTCGCTGGTCGTCAGCCACGGCTGGTTCATGCAGTGAGGCGAGAAGGGCGGTCGTGATCCACTGGCTGCGCGGCCCCGACGACCCGTTGCCGGCGACCGGTTTGGCCCTGCCGCTCGGCAGCGACGCGCCGGGCCTGCTCGCCGCGGGCGGCCACCCGACGCCGCAGCGCTTGGCCGAGGCCTACTCGCACGGCATCTTCCCGTGGTACAGCGAGGGTCAACCGGTGCTGTGGTGGTCGCCCGACCCGCGCATGGTGTTGATGACCGGCGAGTTCCGCCTCGCGCGCTCGCTGCGCAAGACAGTCAGGCGCTTCGCCGCCGATGCACGCTGTGAAGTGCGCATCGACAGCGCCTTCCGCCGCGTCATCACAGCCTGCGCGCAGACGCCGCGCGACGGGCAGGATGGCACTTGGATCGTGCCCGAGATGATCGAGGCCTATTGCGACTGGCACGCGCTCGGCCACGCCCATAGCTTCGAGACCTGGGTCGGCGGCGAACTCGTCGGCGGCCTGTATGGCATCAGCCTCGGGCGCATGTTCTTCGGCGAATCGATGTTCGCGCACCGCACCGACGCCTCGAAGATCGCCTTCGCCGCGCTCGTGTGCTTCTGCCGCGAGCAGCGGGTGCCGATGATCGATTGCCAGCAGCACACCAGCCACCTCGCCTCGATGGGCGCCCGCGAGCTGCGGCGGGCCGAGTTCGAGACCCGGCTGGCACTCAGGCTGGGGGAACCGCCGATCAGCGATTGGACCTATGATTTGGCGATGTGGCGGCATCTTTCCGATGCCGCTGCGGAGGACGCCGCGCCGTGACCCACCCGAAAGAACTCCCGCTCGCATCGCTGCAGTTTTACGCAACGGCGCCCTACCCCTGCAGCTACATCGAAGGCCGCATGGCGCGCTCGCAGGTCGCCACGCCGAGCCACCTGATCCACGCCGACGCGTATTCGGGGCTGGTGGCAAATGGATTCCGGCGCAGTGGCATGTTCACCTACCGCCCCTACTGCGACGGCTGCAAGGCGTGCCTGCCGCTGCGCATTCCGGTTGCACACTTCACGCCGACGCGCAGCCAGCGTCGCGCCGCCAAGGCGCACGCGAACCTCGAGGCGCGCGTTCTGCGGCTGTGTTTCGTGCCCGAGCACTACCAGCTCTACCTGCGCTACCAGGCCGGCCGCCACATGGGCGGCGGCATGGACCACGACAGCGTTGACCAGTACACGCAGTTCCTGCTCCAAAGCCGTGTCAACTCGCGCTTGGTGGAGTTTCGAGAGCCGTCGAGCGAAGGCCCGGGCGCGCTGAAGATGATCTCTATCCTCGACGTGCTGAACGACGGCTTGTCGGCCGTCTACACGTTCTACGAGCCCGACCCGCACACCAGTTACGGCACCTACAACGTGATGTGGCAGATCGCGCAGACCAAGCTGCTGAAGCTGCCGCACGTCTACCTCGGCTACTGGATCGGCCAGAGCGGCAAGATGGCCTACAAGGCGCAGTTCCAGCCGCACGAACTGCTGGTCAACGGGCAGTGGCAGGCGCAGTCGGCCGGCGAGGTCACGCCGCCAGCCGGCTGACGACCTCATCGGCCAGCGCCAAGCTCGACGTGAGCCCCGGCGATTCGATTCCGTACAGGTTCATCAACCCTTTGACGCCGTGCTCGGCCGGCCCCTGCAGCACGAAATCTTGCGGCGTCTCGCCCTGCGACTGCAGCTTCGGCCGCACGCCGCTGTAGTCCGGCCGCAGCGCACCGGCCGGCAGGCCGGGCCACCAGGTGCGGATCGCGGCCTCGAAGCCATTGGCGCGCGCGGCGTCGACGCGGTAGTCGATCTCGTCGGGCGTGGCCGGATCGATCCACTCCACATCGGGGCCGAAGCGCGCCTGGCCGGCGAGATCGAGCGTCAGGTGCACGCCCAGACCGGCCTCTTCGGGAATCGGGTAGATCAGGTGCGAGAACGGCGCGCGGCCGGCGAGCGAGAAGTAGCTGCCCTTTGCGTAGCGCGCCTGTGGCACCCGCTCGGGTGCGAGACCCTTGACCTTCGCGGCCAGCCTTGGCGCCCACAGCCCGGCCGAGTTGACGACGATGCGCGTCGCCAGCTCCATCGGCATCTCGCCGCCGACCGTCACGACGTGCGAGGCGCCCGTGCTGTCGATCGACAGCGCCGGCGACAGAAGTGCCAGCGCGCCGCCGGCCGCTTCCAGCTCGCCCTGCAGCGCCAGCATCAACCCGTGGCTGTCGACGATGCCGGTCGACGGCGAGTGCAACGCCGCGACTGCGTTCAACGCCGGCTCGAGCGCGCGCACCTGCGCGGCGTCGAGCGGACGCAGATCGTGCACGCCATTGCGTGCGGCCTGCGCCTGGATCTGCGCAAGCCTGGCGGCCTGCACCGCGCTCGTCGCGACGATCAGCTTGCCGCAGCGCCTGTGCGCGACGCCGTGCGACGCGCACCAAGCATACAGCTGCTCGCGCCCGGCCACGCACAACCGCGCCTTCAGCGAGCCGCTCGGGTAGTAGATGCCGGCGTGGATGACCTCGCTGTTGCGCGAACTCGTGCCCGTGCCGATCGCGTTCGCGCGCTCGAGCACGATCGTCTCCAGCCCGCGCAGCGCGAGCGCGCGGGCGACCGCGAGGCCGACGACGCCCGCGCCGATGACGACCGCATCGACTCGTTCCATCAACCTTGGATGTGCTTGGCGAACTTCGCGATGAGGCCGGCGAGAAATTCGCGCGTCTTGGCGTCAGTGACCGTGAAGTCGTCGCCGATCAGGCCGGGCTTGGTCTGGAAATAGACCTCTGGCTGGCCCAGCAGCCGCACGCCGCAGCCCACCAGGATGGCGCGCAACTGCGATTGCGCCACCGCCGTGCCGATCGCACCCGGGCTGGTGCCGACGATCGCACCGGCCTTGTTCGCCCAGGAGTTCTTGCCGTACGGCCGCGAGCCCCAGTCGACCACGTTTTTCACGACTGCCGGGATCCCGCGGTTGTACTCGGGCGTGACGAACGGCACCGCATCCGCGGCCTCGACCTCGCGCTTCATGCGCGTCACGCCCTCGGGCGCATTCGACCACAGGTCTTCGTTGTAGAGCGGCACGTCAGCGAGTTCGACGAGCTTGGACGCCGAGCCGGGCTCGGCCAGCTTGGCCAGCTTGGCGAGCTTGGCGAGCGCTTTCGCGAACCGCAGGTTGATCGATTCGCGACGCAGGCTTCCGACGATGACGGCGACCGTTGGCATGAGCGCTTCCCTTCCGCCGCTGACGGCAAGCTGAAAAAGCTCGACAGTCCAAGGCCAGCGCACGGGGACGTGTCTGTCGTTGGTGGGCGGTGAGGGTTTCGAACCCCCGACCCCAACAGTGTGAATGTTGTGCTCTACCCCTGAGCTAACCGCCCGGATCTTTGCGTCGTCTCTCGCACGTTCGGCAGGCATGGGGTGCGCCGCGAATAGCCTTGGATTATGTCACAGGCTCCAGATGTCGCCAGACGGTCTTGCCACCGCTCGCCTTGTCGAGTTCGATGAGCACGATGATGTGCGCAGCGGCCTCGGCCTCGCTCGCGAGCACGACCGGCAGGTCGAGCCGGCCGAAGTCGACCGCTTCGAGTGCGGCTTGCCCGGCGCTGGTGTCGCCGGCGTCGATCACCAGCGAGTTCTGGCCGCGCGTCATGCGGATGTAAACCTCGGCGAGCAGCCCGGCGTCGAGCAGCGCGCCGTGCAGCGAGCGGTTCGAGTTGTCGACCTCGAGGCGCCGGCACAGCGCATCGAGCGAGTTCGCTTTGCCGGGGAACATCTCGCGCGCCATGAACAGGCTGTCGGTGATCCGGCGCACGAAGCCGGGGAACTTCGGCCTGCCCAGGCGACGCAGTTCCTCGTTCAGGAAGCCGACGTCGAACGCAGCGTTGTGGATCACGATCTCGGCGCCGTCGACGAATTCGAGCAACTCGTCGGCCACGCTCGCGAACAGCGGCTTGTCAGCGAGAAACTCGTCGGTCAGCCCGTGAATCTTGACCGCGTCCTCGTGGCTGCGGCGCTCGGGGTTCAGGTAGAAATGCAGATTGCGGCCCGACAGGCGCCGGTTCAGCATCTCGACGCAACCGATTTCGATGACGCGGTCGCCGGACTCGGGGCTCAGGCCGGTGGTTTCGGTGTCGAGAAAGATCTGGCGCATCGGGGGATTCTAGAAGGCGCGCGGGCCGAGCGCCGGCCCGCATCCCCTTGGGGGATCGACCGACGTACTCGTCGGTCTAGGGGCACCCTCAGACAGGCTGGCGACCGCGGCCCCACACCCATATCGCGATGCCGGCCGCGATCATCGGCACGCACAGCCACTGGCCCATGCTGAGGTTCAGGGCGAGCAGACCCAGGAAGTCATCCGGCTCGCGGA
>JANXVK010000190.1 GCA_025351675.1 Rhizobacter sp. | reverse complement strand
CAAACATCCCGAGCATCGAGACCTGAAGGAATGGATCGGCGGCTCGTTCGATCCCATCGCCTTCAACGTCGACGAAGTCAACGAACGTCTCAGCACGTCCGGGTAGCGCTCGTCAAGACGGGTATCCGTCGGACTATTACGTCTGGGGGGCGAATTCAATTTGGAATGCGTCAGTTGCGGATGGCCGTAGCGTCCGCCGCGGCAGCGATATTGCTGACTGCTTGCGGCGGTGGTGGTTATGACGACTCCGCCGGGACCTTCGTTATAGGCGTGACGGTAGGTGGGACGTTCATCAATAACACGCCGGTCGCTCCGGGTGGGTCCATCAATCTTGCCATTTATGCCGGCCAATCCGTAACTCTTGATGCCGGTGAGCCTGCCGTTTGGACAATGTATGTCGGTGGTTCCGCAATCAGCGGCGGGGCATTGGTGCATTACGCAGGCGTAGACATCACTGCAACGACGTTGAGCAGGTCCACCGTGGCAGTGGACACCTACGCCGATTTTCGGTTGCAGGCATCAGTCCTCATAACACTCGTGGCAACGTCCACCTATGATTCTGCGCAGGTTGCGACGGTCAATCTTTTGATTACGAACTGACGCCTCAATCGGCGCAGGGCTTCAGAAGAGGTAGGCAGACCTCGGCCGATTACAGGCTTCCATCAAGCTCTCCATCTGCCACCACCTCTGCCAAAGCCCGCGCAGGACTGCCCCCCTCAATGGGCTGGAGGGCGTACTCGAGAGCTTGAGCGACAGCATCAGCAGGTCTGGCGACTCCAAGTATTCGCGGTATCCATCAGCCAGAAAGGCGAACTCATTCATCGTCCCGAGAACTCGCCGGTCGGCAGTCTTGGCAATTGCCGCCTCCGACATGGCCTCGATCTCGCTTGCAACGAACTGAGCGTTGATCCCAAGCGTGCGAAGGACGGTGGCGAGGTGGGTCGGGAATCGCATCGGAAGAGTAGCCGCCGGAGCCAAAGGCATCAGCGCCGGCAGCAGAGTGAGCTGGCCCCCTGAATGACCGAACACGGTCCATCGCTTATCCTGGAGGATCGGAGTAGGACCGCCGGCGAGGCGGTGGTGCCGGCCTCTGAGTTGGCAGCCGCGCGGGCCGAGATTGCCAAGCTGCAGCGCGTGCCGGGCAAGAAGACGCTGGAGAACGAGATCGAACGGCTGCAGTCAGTGTTTTGGCGTCGTTCGTCAACTCAGGCCATGAAGCCGCCGACGGCAGCCACGTTACGAAGTCCGCCGTACATGTCCCAAGTCGCGCCCACGAGCCACCCGCCATCAACAGGCAAGTTCACGCCCGTGATCGCGGCAGCACGTGCCGACAGCAGAAATGAGACGGCGTCAGCGACCTGTTCGGGCGAGACCAGCTGTCGCAATGGCGTGTTGCACAGGGCACCTTCGACGGATCGTTCGCCCCGGTCGATCGCTGCCTGCAGCATCGGCGTCAGTGTGTACCCGGGAGCGACAGCGTTCACGCGCACGCCGGCCGGCCCCCACTCCGCGGCCAGGCACTCGGTCATGCTGATGACTGCCGCCTTGGCCGGCGCGTAGGCATGCAATGGCATCGAGCGCGACCCCGCCACCGAAGACAGGTTGACGATGGTGCCACGCCGCCGCACGAGCATGGCTTTCGCGAAGGCAAGCGCGCTCACATAGCTGCCTCGGAAATCGATCGTGTGCACCAGGTCCCAGTCGGCCATGTCCAGTTCGTGCGGTGGCAACGGGCGCTGGGTGATGCCGGCGCTGTTGACGAGGCCGACCACCGGCCCGATCGACCGCTCGATCCACGCGGCGACCCGGTTCACGCCAGCGGCGTCCGCCACATCGAGCTCGACCGCATGGCCGCCCGCCTCGGTGGCGATCTTGCGCGCGCGATCGATGTCGCGGTCGGCGATCACGACCTGCCATCCGTCGCGCGCCAACGAGACCGCACAGCTGGCGCCGATGCCACTCGCCCCGCCGGTGATCACCACGATGTCCCGATCTTTGGTCATGGATTCCTTTGTCGATGTTGAGGCGTCAACGGCCGAGGAAGCCCCCGTCTACTGGCAGGGTCACGCCCGAGACGTAGTCGGACGCACGCGACGCCAGAAACATCAGCGCCCCCTGCAAATCGCTTGGCTCGCCCCAACGGGCAGCGGGGATTCGCTGAGTGATGCCGCGGTACAACTCGGCATTGGCGGGTTCGAAATACGCCGCGTTCATGCGCGTTTTGAAGTAGCCCGGCGCGATCGCGTTCACCTGAACCCCGTCGGCGGCCCACTCGTTGGACAGCGCCTTGGTAAGCTGCATCACACCCGCCTTGCTGGCCGCGTACGCCGAGATGAATTTCATGCCGACGAAGCTGGTCATCGATGCGATGTTGATGATCTTCCCGCGGCCCTGCGGCACCATGACACGCGCCGCGCGCTGACAAAGGAAGAAGGTCGCGCTGAGGTTGACGGCCAGCACGTCGTCCCAATCCTGCTCGGAGAAATCCATGGCCGGGCTGCGGCGCTGGATTCCGGCGGAGTTGACAAGGATGTCGAGCCCCCCCATCAAACGAACCGCCTCGTCGAAGACGCTGGCTGCCTGTGTGCGATCGGCCAAATCGGCCCGGAGTCCGTGCACCGGTCGGTGGGGATCGTGAATGCGGCCTGCCGTGGATGCGGTCTCGCCGCTCGCGTCGAGGATCGCAACTTCGGCGCCGCAAGCGTGCAGCGCCACGACCAGCGCCAGCCCCAACTCGCCGGCGCCGCCACTGACGATGGCCTTGCGGCCGCGCAGGTCGAAAAGTTGCGTGCCGACCACTTCGGTGCTGGCGTTCATCGTCGCTTGGCCTCAACCAGTTGGCGCGCCGCCGCAGCGATGTCGATCGGCTGCATCCGGTGGTGCGTGAACAGTTCGTTGATGCCACCACTGTCGACGAAACGGTCCTGCACACCAATGCGTCGCAGCGGCGTTGGGCAGCCTTCCCCGAGCGCTTCTGCGACCGCGCTCCCAAGCCCGCCGATGACCGAGGCATTCTCCGCGGTCACCACCGCACCGGTGCGCCGCGCCGAGGCGATCAGCAACTCGTTGTCGAGCGGCTTGATCGAGCCCATGTGCAAGACCTCCGCCTTCAGCCCCGATGCAGCGAGCAGGTCGGCCGCGCGCATGCACAGCGTGGTCATCATGCCCGTGCCCACCAGCGTCACGTCGCTGCCCTCGCGCAGCCGCGCGCCCTTGCCCCACTCGAAGACATGGTCGCGCGCAAAAAGGTCGGGCAGCGTGAGCCGCGTGATCCGGAAGTAGACCGGTCCCTGGTGCAGCACCGCGGCGCGCATCACGGCACGCAACTCGTTGTGGTCGCCGGGATCGGCGACGCGCATGTTCGGAATCGCCCGCATGATCGCAATGTCTTCGATCGCGTTGTGCGATGCGCCGCACTGCGAGGTCGGCAGGCCCGCGTACGACCCCGGGATCTTGACGTTGAGATTGGGGAACGCGATGCTGATCGCGATCTGATCGCAGGCACGCCGCGCCGCGAAGCAGGCAAAGGTCGACGGAAACGGGATGAAGCCTTCCGACGCGAGCCCGGCGGCGACACCGAACAGGTTCTGCTCGGCGATGCCGACCTGTATGAACCGCTGCGGGTACCGGTTCAGGAACTTGACGGTTTTGCTGGAAGTGTTGAGATCGGCGTCCAGCACCAGGATCTTTGGAAATTCGGCGCCGAGTTCCACGAGGGTGTCGGCAAAGATGTCGCGCATGTCCATGAGGCGTCCTTGCTCAGTTCGCGCCGGGGAAGGTCTCGACCTTCGCCGGCATGTTCAGCCGTGAGTAGCCCTGTTCGGGCCGGCCGTAGTTGCGCGCGAGTTCACGCAGCGCGCGGTCGGCCGTTGCGGGGTCGGGCGCGTGGGTGTGCCACTTGTAGTTGAACTCCATCCATTCGAGCCCGCAGCCCTTGACGGTGTGCGCGATGATGACGATCGGCTTGCCGAGCACGCGGACACGACGTGCCAGATGCAGCGTCTGCAGCAGCGCTGCCAGGTCGTGACCGTCGACCTCCAGCACTTCCCAGCCGAAGGCCCGCCACTTGTCGCCGAGCGGCTCGAGCCCCATCAGGTCGCGCACGAACCCCTTGCCCATCACCTTGTTGTAGTCGACGATCGCGATCAGGTTGTCCAGGTGGTAGTGCGCGGCCGACATCGCCGCTTCCCACACCTGCCCCTCGTTGATCTCGCCGTCACCGAGCAGGCAGTAGACGCGGTTCTGCGCGTTCTCCTGCAGGCGCAGCGCGAGCGCCTTGCCGACGGCGATCGACAGGCCCTGGCCGAGCGGCCCGCCGGAACTCTCGATGCCGGGCGTGGTGTTCATGTCGGTGTGACCTTCGAGGCCGCCGAGCTCGCAATACGTGTACAGGCGCTCGAGCGGGAAGTAGCCACGCAGCGCCAGCGCCGCATAGAGGCCCGGCGAACCGTGCGCCTTGGAGAGCACCAGCCGGTCACGCTGGGCGCAGCCCGGCTTTTCGGGGTCGATGTACATCTCGCGGAAGTAGAGGCACGCCAGGATTTCGGCCATCGAGAACGAACCACCGACATGGCCCCACTGGGCCCAGGTGATCAGCTCCAGGGTCCAGCGGCGAATCTCGTACGCCTTGTCGGCCAGCGTCTGCAGGTCGCTGGCGGTTGCGCTCAGGTGGGTCATGGGTGATGTTTCGAGGAGTGGCGCAGGTCGCGCTCAGGGGGTGACAACGACGTTGCCGATGAAGGCGCCGCGTTCGACGGCTTCGTGCGCCAGCACGATGTCGGCGAGCGCAAAGCGCTGCGCGACCGCGTGCCGGACGAGGCCCTTCGAGAGCCAGGCGCCGAGTTGGCACTGCGCCTCTTCGCGGACCGCCAACGCGAGTTCGTAGACGATGAAGAAGCGCAGGTTCGCACCACTCATGATCATCGGTCCGAAGCCGTAGCGGATCTCCGGTGTATTCGAGCCATACACCGTGCACACGCCATCGCGCGCGAGCAACTGCGGCAACAACGGCGCGTTACCCGCGGCGTCGACCTCGACCAGCAGGTCCACGCCATGACCGTCGGTCTCCGCCCGGACCCGCTGCGCGACCGACTCGGTGCGGTAGTCGATGACGACGTCCGCCCCGGCACCCCGTGCATGTGCGGCCTTGGCCGGCGAGCTCACCGTGGTCAGGACGCGGCGGGCGCCGAGCAGCTTCGCGAACTGGATCGCGTAGTGCCCGACCGCGCCGGCGCCGCCGGTCACGAGTACGTCGCGCCCTTCGACCGGGCCGGCCATCGTCACCGCTCGGTAGGCGGTCAGCGCCGGGACACCGAGACAGGCGCCTTCCTCGAAACTCGTGCCGGAACCGAGCGGCACCGCCTGCGCGGCGGGCAGCGCGACGTACCCGGCTGCGGTGCCGTGCGCCCGTTGCCACTGCGCGTTCCAGATCCACACCCGTTCGCCGATGCGTGCGGTGTCGACACTTGGCCCCACCGCATCGATCACGCCGGCGCCGTCGCTGTGCGGGATGACCCGCGGACCCGCCATCGGCCGCGAGCCGCCACGCGTCTTCCAGTCGGACGGGTTGACGCCGGAGGCCGCGACGCGGACCCGCACCTCACCGTCGCTCGGGACCGGATCGGGCATGTCGCCGACGCGCAGCACAGCGTGCGCCGGACCCGTGGATTCATACCAAGCTGCTTTCAATTGCACTCCTTCACGCCGCGTGCTCGTGCCGCCTGCGAACCATCAGTGGAAGAACACGCCGCCATTGACGTCGACGATCGCGCCCGACATGTAGCCGGCCCCGCGGCTGCAGAGAAAGACCGCGGCCGAAGCGATCTCTTCCGGCTCGCCCATCCGCTTCGTGGGGTAGTCGCTCGGGTCGTAGCCCTTGCCTTCGGTCATGCCGGTCGCGATCGGACCCGGCGCGATGCCGTTGACCATGACGTTGTGCGCGACGCCCTGCCGCGAGAGCCAGCGGATGAACGCGTGCATGCCGCCCTTGGAGAACGCGTAGTGCGGTCCGGAACGCACGCCGCCCATCCAGCCCGCGACCGAGC
>JANXVK010000179.1 GCA_025351675.1 Rhizobacter sp. | reverse complement strand
TCGGTCTTGTTCAGCACGATCTGGTCGGCAAAGGCGATCTGCTCGGCGGCCTCAAAGCTGTCGGCTAATCGCAGCCCGATGTGCAATGCGTCGACCACCGTCGTGACCGAGTCGAGGACGGTGCGCTCGTGCAGAAACGGGTCGACGAAGAAAGTTTGCGCGACCGGGCCGGGGTCGGCCAAGCCGGTGGTCTCGATCACAACACGGTCGAAATCGAGTTCACCCTTGCGCTTCTTCTCGGCCAGGTCGGCCAAGGTGGTGCGCAAATCTTCGCGGATCGAGCAGCAGACGCAGCCGTTGTTCAGCTGGATGATCTGCTCCTTGCTGTCTTGCACGAGGATCTCGTTGTCGATGTTCTCTTCGCCGAACTCGTTCTCGATCACGGCGATCTTCTGCCCGTGGGCCTCGGTCAGCACGCGCTTGAGCAGCGTGGTCTTGCCCGAGCCGAGAAAGCCGGTGACGATGGTTGCGGGGATCAGTGCCATGGGAATCTGCCTTGAAATAATGCGAGCGCCGGTAGCCGACGCATATGGGGATCGTCCGCCAACAAACAAGGTAGCAGA
Organism: Rhizobacter sp.; assembly: GCA_025351675.1. GTDB lineage: Bacteria > Pseudomonadota > Gammaproteobacteria > Burkholderiales > Burkholderiaceae_C > LMDS01. The sequence goes on along the minus strand of JANXVK010000179.1, from coordinate 3,978 downwards.
CGTGTCAAGCCGGCGTCGGTGCGTGGTCGGCCGCGGGGCATTGTTCAGTTAAGCTCGCCCGACCTGAACTCTTCGCCCGCCGCGCGATGTCCGAGCCACACACTGGCCGCCCCCGTCGAGGGGGCGACCACCACACCGAAACGGCGGCGCCGCGCCGCACGCTGTTCCAGAAGCTGATCGAATTCGTCGCGCCCGGCCCCGATTCGCGCGATCAGCTGATCGAGTCGCTCGCCGACGCAGAGAGCAAGTCGCTGATCGCGCCCGAGTCGCGGATGATGCTCGAAGGCGTGATCCGCATGGCCGACATGACCGCTGGCGACGTGATGGTGCCGGCCGGCCGCATGGACCAGCTCGACATCGCCTCCGACTACGACGATCTGCTGCGCGGGGTGATCGCCACCGGCCACTCGCGCTTCCCGGTGTACGACGGCGGCCGCGAGAACGTCATCGGCATCCTGATGGCGAAAGACCTGCTGAAGCTGCAGCGCTCGCCCGACCTGAACCTGCGCACCTTGCTGCGCCCGGCCGTGTTCGTGCCCGAATCGAAAGGCCTGAACGAGTTGTTGCGCGACTTTCGCTCGAACCGCAACCACCTCGCGATCGTGATCGACGAGTTCGGCAGCACCGCCGGGCTGATCACGATCGAGGATGTGTTGGAGGAGATCGTCGGCGAGATCGAAGACGAGTTCGACGACAAGGATGGCGAATCGGGCATCTACACGCTGGCCGACGGCAGCCAGCGCGTCGCCGGCGATGTCGACATCGTGGCGGTCAATGAAGCCTTCGGCACGATGCTGCCGAACGACGAGTTCGACAGCATCGGCGGGCTGGTCGCGCACGAGCTCGGCCGCGTGCCGCGGCGCGGCGAAGCGGTGACTGTCGGCGAACTGGTGTTCTCGGTGATGCTGACGCGCGGCGGCGCGGTGCGCTGGTTCAAGGTCACGCGCGCGCCCGACGTGGCGCTCGGGCCGGACGGCATTTGAGCGGCATTTCGCCATGCGCGGTGCGGCGCTCGCTGCCGCTCGAACTGTTGTTTGCCGCGCTGCTCGGCGCGATTCACTCGCTCTCGTTCGCGCACACCGCGGCGTGGCCATTGCAGATCGCGGTCGTCGCAGTGCTGGCCTGGCGCGCATCGCACGCGACGCCGTGGCGCGCCGCCTGGATCGGCCTGGCGTTCGGCACCGCTTGGCTCGCGGCCGGCACCTGGTGGCTCTTCATCAGCCTGCACACCTATGGCGGCTTGCCGGCGTGGCTTGCGGTGCTGGCGATCGGCTTGCTCTGCGCCTTTTTGTCGCTCTATCTGGCCGCCGCGCTCGCCATGTTCGCAAAGGGCCGCAGCGGATCGGCGATTCGCGATGCGCTGCTGTTCGGCGCGGTCTGGTTGCTCGCCGAACTGGCGCGCGGCGTGATCTTCACCGGCTTTCCGTGGGTCGCGAGCGGCTATGCGCATGTCGACGGCCCGCTGGCGGCGCTCGCGCCGTGGCTCGGCGTCTACGGCATCGGTTTCGTCGTCGGGGTGCTGGCGGCGTGGCTCGCGCTCGGCTGGGGTGACACGTGGCGAGGGCGCGCGGGGCCGATCGGTGCCTTGGTGCTGGTGCTCGGCGCCGCCACGCTGCTCGGCCCGGGCCGCTTCTCGCAGCCGAACGGCACGCTGACGGTTACGCTGCTGCAAGGCAATGTCGCGCAAGACGAGAAGTTCGCGCTGGCCACGATGCCGCAGGCGCTGGCCTGGACGCGCACGAACCTGCTGGCGGCGCGCGGCGAACTGGTGGTCGCGCCCGAAACGGTGATCCCGCTGCTGCCGAGCCAGCTCGACGCGGACTACTGGCAGACGATCGCCGAGCACTTCCAGCGTGGCCCGCAGGCCGTGCTGCTCGGCTTGCCGCTCGGTGACCCGGCGGCCGGCTACACCAACTCCGCCGCGGGCATCTCGGCCGCGACCGCCGCGCTGCCGAACGGCTTCTACCGCTACGACAAACACCACCTCGTGCCCTTCGGCGAATTCATCCCGTTGGGGTTTCGCTGGTTCACCGAACTGATGAACATCCCGCTCGGCGACTTCAACCGCGGGCCGGTCGGCGCGCCGTCGTTCGCGTTCCACGGCGAGCGCATCGGCGCGAACATCTGCTACGAAGACTTGTTCGGCGAGGAACTCGCCGCGCGTTTTGAAGACCCGGCGAATGCGCCGACGATGTTCGCGAACATCAGCAACATCGGCTGGTTCGGCGACACGATCGCGATCGCGCAGCACCTGGAAATATCGCGGATGCGCACGCTCGAATTCCAGCGCCCGATGCTGCGCGCGACCAACACCGGCGCGACGGCGGTGATCGACCACACCGGCCGCGTCACTGCGAGTCTGCCGCGGCTCACGCAAGGCGTGCTCGATGCCGAGGTGCAGGGCCGCACCGGCCTCACGCCGTTCGCGTGGTGGGCGTCGCGTTTCGGCCTGTGGCCGTTGACGCTGCTTGCGCTGGTGATCGTCGCGAGCGCGGTGTTCGGGCGGCGACGCGCGCGCTGATCGGCGTCAGCGGCCCCCCGTGCGGCCTTCAACGAGCCAGCCGCGCGTCCTTGCGCCTCCAAAGAACACCGAGCATCAGCCCTGAAGCGATGTGCCAGATGCCCCACAGGCTCGCGATGAGCACCATGCCGAGATCGGCATTGACCTGCACCGCGATGATCCCGAGAGCAAGCCCTGAATTCTGCATGCCGCCTTCCATCATGATCGCGCGCCGGTCGCGCTCCGTCACGCGGAACGCGAGCGCGCACAGGTAGCCGAGCAACAGCCCGCCGGCGTTGTGCAGCACGACGATCAGCAGCTGCGGCAGGATGCTCGCGTTCAGCAGCGCGCGCTGGCTGAACAGCCCGGCGACGATGAACAGCAGCAGCGCGACCAGGCTAAAGGTGCCGAGCGGTTTGCGAATCTTCGCGGTCAGTGCGGGCCAGCGGTGGCCGATGAACAGGACCAGCGCCATCGGCACCGCGAGCAGCGCGAGCAGGCCCCACCCGATGTCGGACGGGTCGATCGACAGCTGCCGCATCCAGCCGGCGGTAGCCGGGTTCGTCGCCATCATCCAGGTGAAGTTGAACGGCGTGAGAAACAGCGCCATCACCGCCGCGACCGCCGAAATGCTGACCGACAGCGCCGTGTTGCCACGCCCGAAATGCGTGATCACGTTCGACAGCGAGCCGCCCGGGCACGATGCCACCAGCATCATCGCGGCCTCGATGGTCGGCGGCAGGTTGAGTGCCAGCGTGACGAGCCAGGTGCCGACCGGCAGCAACACGAACTGCGGGATCAGCCCGCGGATCACCGCGCGCGGTGTCTGCGCGACGCGCGTGAAGTCGGCCACCTTCAGTTCGAGCGCGACCGAGAACACCATCGTCGCGAGCACGAGGCTCAAGATCAGTTGCTGGGTCGTCATTCGAGCGTGGGCGAGTCGCGGTGGCCGCGACGCCAGCAGCCCGCCAGCCCTCTAGAATCAAGGGTTTACGCAGACCAATCGCCTTCATGCTCACCTTCCAGCAGATCATTCTCAAGTTGCAGGACTACTGGGCCGCGCAGGGCTGCGCGTTGCTGCAGCCCTACGACATGGAAGTGGGCGCAGGCACCAGCCACACCGCGACCTTTCTGCGTGCGATCGGCCCCGAGGTCTGGCGCGCCGCCTACGTGCAGCCGAGCCGCCGCCCGAAAGACGGCCGCTACGGCGAGAACCCGAACCGGCTGCAGCACTACTACCAATACCAGGTCGTGCTCAAGCCCGCGCCGGCCAACATCCTCGAGCTCTACCTCGGCTCGCTCGAGGCGCTCGGCTTCGACCTGAAGACGAACGACGTCCGCTTCGTCGAAGACGACTGGGAGAACCCGACGCTGGGCGCCTGGGGCCTCGGCTGGGAGGTCTGGCTGAACGGCATGGAGATCACGCAGTTCACCTATTTCCAGCAGGTCGGCGGCATCGACTGCAAGCCGATCACCGG
>JANXVK010000131.1 GCA_025351675.1 Rhizobacter sp. | reverse complement strand
GGCAGCCATTCCTGCAACGACTCGGGAAGCAGCAGCATCTGATCGGGTTCGTAGGGAAGGTAGTTCGCGGCCATGCCTCATCAACGCACATCCCGTGCCATCAGCAGTCAGGGACTTCCCCTCTGCCGCCCAGACTCCTAGTGAGCCGGGCCAGTAATCGGTTTGCCCTTGTCCACCATGAACCGGCTGGAAGTAGCCATTTGGCATTCCCATATGCGGCCATGTTTCCGAGCTGCGTGGGCTTTGAACCGAGCACGGCGACCGGTGCATGAGAGTCAGGCACTTGCGATCTGACTTGTATCCGGACTGATGGATGTGCCTTGCAAGGCCTAAGCTGCCGTGCCCACCACATTCCTGATCGGCTCGGGCTGCGAGTCGAAGCGGTCGAAGCCGCTGTAGCAGATGAAATGCCGGTTCGTCGCGCGCCCGAACAGCGCCAAGCCGAGCTGGTTCGCGAGCTGGTGGCCCATTTGTGTGATGCCGCTGCGCGAGACGACGATCGGCACGCCCATCTGGGCCGACTTGATCACCATCTCGCTGGTGAGCCGGCCGGTCGTGTAGAAGATCTTGTCTTCGCCGGTCACGCCATGCAGCCACATCCAGCCGGCGATCGTGTCGATCGCGTTGTGGCGGCCGACGTCTTCCACGAACATCAGCAACTCGTCTTGCCGGAACAGCGCGCAGCCGTGCACCGAGCCGGCCGACTTGTAGGTGCTTTCCTGAACACGCATCGCGTTCAGCAGCCCGTACAGCGCCTGCTGGCTGATGCGCGCGGTCGGCTCGTCGGCGGGCGGCAGGTGGATCGATTCGAGGTCGCCCATCAGGTCGCCGAACACCGTGCCCTGGCCGCAGCCGGTCGTGACGACGCGCTTCGCGGTCTTCTCGTCGAAGCGCTCGATGCCGGCGCGGGTCTTGACGGCGGCGGCGTTGACGCTCCAATCGACGGTAATGGAATCGATGTCGGCGACGCTGTCGACGAGCCGCTGGTTGCGCAGGTAGCCGAGCACCAGCAGTTCGGGGGCGGCGCCGAGCGTCATCAAGGTGACGAGCTCGCGCTTGTCGACGAACACGGTCAGCGCGCGCTCGGCGGGGATCGAGATGTGGCGCGTGGCGCCGAATTCGTCGAGCACGTCGACCTCGTGCATCAAGGGCGCGGAGGCGGCGGTGAGTCGGGGCGCGATCGTCATGCGCGAACTGTAGGGCAACCGACAGGCCAATGAAAAAGGCCGCGACGGTGCGCGGCCTTGTCGAGCGTTGCGACGCTCACTTCTTTGGCTGACCCTGGATCTCGGCGGCGGTCGCCTTCGAGTTCGGCGGCGAGGTCGCCATCGTGGTTGGCGAATGCGCGCCGGCGGCTTCGAGCGGCTTGGCTGCAACGACCGCCGCGACGAACGCACCAGGGTCGGTGCAGGCCGGTGTCTCGACCGCGGCCGGCGCTTCCTTGCCGGCCGATTTTTTGGCCTTGCGGTAGTGCTCGGCGGCGCGGCTCATCGCTTGGCACAACTGGTAGCCACCGACTTTGTCGGTCCATGCGCTCTTCGCGGCGGCCTCGGCGGCTTTCGCCTTGGCTTCGTCGCTCGGTGGCGGCAGCTTCGCGACTGCGGGCGCGGCGATGCACACCGAGACGATCAGTGCGGAGAGGGAGTGAATTGCGAGTCGCATGGGTCGTCCTTCTTGTCGTCGTGTCACAGCTGCGGAGCGGTCAGGTCCGGCCGACCCTCGACCGACAGTGTGCGCTGCGCCGGCACCTTGCCCGCCTTGATGTCGTCGTACCAGAGCCCGTGGTGTTCCCTGGCCCAGCCTTCGTCGACGTAGCCGGTCTTCATCGCGCCGTAGGCGTCCTTCATGCCGATCGTGCCGATATAGATGTGGCCGATGAACATTGCCATCATCAGCACCGTGGCCACGCCGTGAATCATGCTGGCGACCTGCATGTCGCCGCGCGCGTAAGCCAAGCCCGGAATCAGCTTGTCGAGCACCAGGCCGGAGCCGACGACGATGATGCCGAGGAAGAACACGCCGCCCCAGAAGATCAGCTTCTCGCCGGCATTGAAGCGCCCCGACGGCGGCTCGCTGCCGCCGAACAGGCCGCCGCCCTTCAGCAGCCACTGCAGATCGCCGCGGCCGGGGAAGTTGTCGCGCAGGAAGGTGCAGAACACGATCACCAGCGAGACCGCGAACAGCGGCCCGGCGAAGTTGTGCGCGGTTTTCAGCGCATAGGTAAGCCAGCCGAACAGCGAACTGCCCATCACCGGCAGCATGAAGAACTTGCCGAAGGCCATCACGATGCCGGAGATTGCGAGGACCGAGAACGCGATCGCGTTGCTCCAGTGCGCGGCACGCTCAAAGTACGTGAAGCGCTCGATCTTGCGGCCGGTGTTCGGCACATGGCCGCCCATCGGGCCCCTCGCAAAGTAGAACAGCGCGATCGCCAGCACGACGATCAGCAGCAGCGAGCCGCCGTACGGGATGATCCAGTGGTTGCGCACCTGCCGCCACGCCTCGCCAGCGTTCGTGAGCATCGAGCCGGGGTACTGCACGAACTCCTGAATCAGCGCGCCCTGCTCGGCGCCCGGCAGGTTCGAAATACCCTTGTTCACGCCCGACTGCTGCACCGC
>JANXVK010000098.1 GCA_025351675.1 Rhizobacter sp. | reverse complement strand
ATGTGGAGCCTCGACGTGGCGCTGCCGGCCGAGCAGAAGGGCACGCACATGTCGCGCTTCGTCGCTTGGCTCGACGCGCTCGACAAACCGCTCGATGCGCCCACCTTGCGCACCGAACTCGCGACCATGCTCGACAAGCTGCACGCGACCGAGGGCCGCATCGACGCGCAGTTCCCCTTCTTCCTGCGCAAGCGCGCGCCGGTCACGGGTGTACAGAGCCTGCTCGAATACCAAGGCCGCTGGCTCGCGGAATCGGTCAACGGTACGCAAACAATCTGGGCCGAAGTGGTCGTGCCGGTCAAGTCGCTCTGCCCGTGCTCGAAGGAAATTTCCGACTACGGCGCCCACAACCAGCGTTCGCACGTGACGATCCGCGTCGAGTTGCTGGGCGACATCGAATGGAGCGAACTCGTGCGTTTTGCCGAGGATTCGGCCTCGAGCGAGATCTGGCCGATGCTCAAGCGCGCCGACGAGAAGTGGGTCACCGAGCGCGCCTACGAGAACCCGAAGTTCGTCGAAGACATGGTGCGCGATGTGGCGTTGCTGCTCAATGCCGATGCGCGCGTCGGGCGCTACAGCGTCGACGTCGAGAACTTCGAGTCGATCCACGCGCACAGCGCGTTCGCGCGGATCGAGCGCGCCCGGTAGCCTTTCGCGGATCGAGCGCTGGTCGGCGGCGCGCGTCGTGCGCGCCTTGCTACTTCTTCCCGGTTGGCTTCGGCGCTTCCGGTTTCGGCACGTCGCCGATCACCGTCTTGAGCGGGCAAACCGGGAACGCAGGGCATTTCTTGCAGCCGGCGAAGATGGCGATCGGGCAAAGTGTCATGGCTGCTCCTCGGTAGGTGGGCAGCTCAGCTTACGCCGCTTCGCCCGCCGGGTTCACCGATCCGACTTGCGCGGCCCGGCGGCCGGCGGTGTGGCCTTCGCCTTGCGGCCCGATCGTGCGCGCAACGCGTCCCTGAGCAGGTACTCGACCTGCGCGTTCGCGCTGCGCAACTCGGCGGCCGCGAGCCGCTCGATCTCGGCCCACAACTGCGGGTCGATGCGCAGCAGGAACGATTTCTTGTCGGGGCTGGCCATTGGCGCGCCGTGCTTGCGGGGTCTCGCCGCGCGCTCAGTTGTACAGCGTGCCCGTGCTCACCACCGGCGTCGCGTCGTGGTCCGAGCACAGCACGACCAGCAGGTTGCTCACCATCGCCGCCTTGCGCTCGTCGTCGAGCTGCAGCAGGCCGCGCTCGGCCAGGCCGTTGAGCGCCAGTTCGACCATGCCGACGGCGCCCTGCACGATCTTGGTCCGCGCCGCGATGATCGCCTCGGCCTGCTGGCGCCGCAGCATCGTGCCGGCGATCTCGGGCGCGTAGGCGAGGTGGGTCAGCTTCGCGTCGACGACGACGATGCCGGCAAGCGCGAAGCGGGCCTGCAGTTCCTCGCGCAATGCGGCCGCGACCTCGTCGGTGCCCGAGCGCAGGGTGATCTCGCGCTTGCTGCCTTCGACAGGTTCGTCGAGGTTGTCATAGGCGTAGCTCAGCGCGAGGTGGCGCACGGCCGACTCGGCCTGCGTGAGCACGTAGGCCTCGTAGTTGTCGACGTCGAAAGTCGCCTGCGCGGTGTCGTCGATCTTCCAGACGACCGCCGCAGCGATCTCGATCGGGTTGCCGCGCATGTCGTTGACTTTCAGCTTCTCGCTGTTGAAGTTGCGCGCGCGCACCGAGACCTTTTTCTTCACGTAGAACGGGTTCGCCCAGCGCAGGCCTTCGCTGCGGTCGGTGCCGCGGTAGCTGCCGAACAGCATCATCAGCGCGGCCTGGTTCGGCTGCAGCATGTACAGGCCGGCGAGGCACCAGACGGCGCCCAGCATGCCGGCCGCGAACAACCCGACGCTGGCCAGCGAAGGCCAGCCCAGCAGCAGTACGGCTGGCGCGATGATGAGCAGGACGCCCACGGCGACGTAGATGAAGCCGTTGGCCGACGAGCCCACGCGCTCCTGCGAAGCGTTTCTGTCCATGACGGTGTCTCCAGAGTGTCCAGCTTCGCGATCGCTCCGGAATCTCCGGAGTCGATCTAAAAATGATATCACTTTAGTATTGATTTGGCCGGGCTGTCAAGCGTTCGCTTCGAGGCTGAGTCCGAGCAGCGCCGGGTCGCCGCGGCCCTGGCGAATCAGCACCGGCGTGGCGCCGGTCAGGTCGACCACCGTGCTCGGCTGCATCGGGCAGGCACCGG
>JANXVK010000065.1 GCA_025351675.1 Rhizobacter sp. | reverse complement strand
CTTGGCGTTCGCGTTGCCCTGGTTCGCCTTCTCCTGCACGTCGTGGAACTGGTCGAACATCAGCAGCGTCTTCTTCAGGCCTTCTGCGGCAACGGTGCCGACCGAGACATCGTCGAGCAGGTCGACCAGCGGGCTGATGTTGTAGCCGCCGAGCATCGTGGCGAGCAGTTCGGTGGCGCGGGCGCGCGAGATCAGCGACGTGATCTCGGTGCCGTGTGCGACGGCCGCGAGGTAGCTCGCCTTGACCTTGGCCGCGTCGTCGACGCCGGCCGGAACGCGGTGCGTGATCAGCTCGACGAGGGTCGATTCCTCGCCCGCCGGCGGTGCCTTCAGCAACTCGATCAGCGCGCCGGTTTGCTGGGCCGACAGCGGCAGCGGCGGGATGCCGAGGGCGGCACGCTCGGCAACGTGTTGGCGGTAGGCTTGCAGCATGGAGAGTTCCTTGGATGTCGGTAGCTGGTGAAGAGAGACGGGCGCGAGAGTCAGGTCGCTTTCGGCACGATGACTTTCAGGCCCTTGAAATAGTCGCGAAAGAAGCCGGCGTCGCGCGTGATCAATGCGCTGCATTGAAGCAAGGCATGTGCCCCGACGATGAAGTCGGGCACCGTGCGGGCACGCGTGCCGCTGCGCTGTCGGTAGCGACGCTGCATTTCGCCGGCGCGGATCGCCGATTTGACCTCGACCTCGCCGTAGCGGATGCCCATGTCTTCGAGCGCCTGCATCGCCTGATCGCCATCGCGCAGCGAGCTGCAGACCTCGGCGACGACCACGTCGCGCACCAGCACAGGCCCGTGCGCGAGCGCCTCGCGCAGTGCGCTCTCGGCGGCTTCGGCCTGCGGTGCGCCAATCAGGATCTCGATCAGCACGGAGGAGTCGACTGCGATCATCGCGGCTCAGGTGTCGAGCGGGTCGCCGGGTGCGCGGCCGCGGATCGAACGCATCGCGTCGTCGACGTCTTTGAAGCCGTCGAGCTTGAACTTGCCGCGCGCCCGCGAGATCGCGTCGTCGACGTTCTTGCGCAAAATGATGCGCGCGCCGTCGAGCTCGACTTTGAGTTGCGTGCCCTTGGTCAGCCCGAGCGCGTCGCGCACAGCCTTTGGCAGCGTGATCTGCCCGCGTTCTGCAACAGTGGCTTCCATGGTGTGATCCTCGGGAACGGTATGCATGAATTATACATACCGAACTCGACATACTGTGCCGTTTGGCCCGAGAGGGGCTATTTCGTTGGCGTGGGCGCGATCGTTGTCATCGTCGATCCGGCCGGCGGACTCGACGGGCTCGCTTGAGCGGCAGAAGCCGCTTCCGAAGCGACCGCCGCTGCTTTTGCCATCCGCGCCGCCTCGACCAATTCACGCTGTTTCGGACTGACACAGTCATCGACGATGCGCTGTGCGGTTTTCACGTTCAGCAGCATCGATTTGCTGGAAATCTGCACCATCAAAGTGTCGCCTCGCACGTCTTCGAGGCGGATTGCGCCGGTCGACGAGAGCACGGGCTTCATCACGTAGACGGCCTTGCCGTGCTTCACCTCGACATACGACGGGTACTTCGGGCTCGCCGTGATGTCGATGGTCTGCTTGAACTCGCAGTCGTAGACGCCGTAGTAGACGCGCTCGGCGGCATCGATCTGTTCGGCGGTCGCTGCCACCGGAAGCGCAGGCGCGACCGGAGCCGCCTTCGCGGGGCCTTTGTTGGCAACCTTGGCCGCTGCCGGCTTCTTGGCAGGCGCGGTCTGTGCCATGGCTGATGGCAATGCCGCGCAAAGGACGAGCGCCGCGGCGGCGAGGGTGGTCTGGCGGGCCAGGGTGTGAGTGGTCATTGTTCGGATGCGGGGTGAAGGAAATGCAATTGTCGAGGTCAAGGCGCACGACTCGTGAGCAACTGCAACAGCAAGTGTGGCGTGAACGGGGTGCTTCACGGGCAGATCCGGAGGCCGAAGAAGCGCTCGCGCACCTGTGCCGGCAGCGGCTGGCCGGTGCGCTGCGCGCGTTCGAGCACCTGCCAGAAGTAGCGGTAGCTGGCGCGGTCGTGCAAGGTCTTGCGGTGGCTGATCGGAGCCCAGTGCGCGTCCTGTGCCGCGATGATGATCTCGATGGCGTGCTCGACCTCGGCCGCGCTCGGCGCGAACGCCGCGACGATCGGCTCGATCTGGTTCGGGTGGATGCTCCACATGCGCGTGTAGCCGAGCTCGCGCGAGGCGCGCGTGGCCGCGGCCTCGATCGCGTTGGCGTCGTTGAACTCGGTGACGACGCAGTGCGACGGCACCTTTGCGTGGCCGTGACAGGCCGCGGCGATCTCGAGCTTTGCGCGCACCACCAGCGGGTGCGTGAACTGGCCCTCGGCGCTCATGCCGCTGGCGGGGATCGCGCCGCGGTGCGCCGAGACGAAATCCATCAACCCGAAAGAAATCGACTCGATGCGCGGGTGCGCGGCGATCGCGACGACCTCACGCAGCGCGCCGTGCGTCTCGACCAGCGTGTGCACCGGGATCGGCTTTGCCAAGCTGTGGACGCGGCTCTGCCGATCAATCTCGGCGACCGCGCGTTGCACGTCGTCGACGTTGCGCGGCTTCGGCAGCATCAGGTAGGCCAGGCGCGTGTCGGCACGGCCGACGAGCGTGGCCACGTCGTCGGCGAAGCTCGGATGATCTACAGGGTGCGCGCGCGCGCCGACCCGGCCGAAGCGGTTCTCGGCCGACATCGCGAGCTCGGCGACCATGTGGGCATGCTCGGCCTCGCCGCCGATTGGCGCGCCGTCTTCGCAATCGAGCGTCACGTCGAACACCGGGCCCATTGCGGCCTGCAGCGCGAGGCTCTTGCGCATTCGCCCTTCGACGCCGCAGTAGTGGTCGCAGACGGGCAGGGCGGGGGCGAACTCGGCGCTCTCGAACAGAGCGTCGCGGGGGTGAGTGGTCATCAGGCAACCTCCGTGCTGCGCATTCCGGTATTCGCCTTGGGAACGGCCCGGCGGCTCATGCGGGCCTTCGGGCAACGATGAACATGCGCGGGAACCGCAGCAGCAGCTTGCCGTCCGCGCGGTTCGGGTAGGCCTGCGCGATGCGGGCTTCGTACGCGGCCAGAAAACTCTGGCGCTCGGCTTCGGGCAGTGGGTCGACAAACGGCTTCAGCCCGGTGCCGCGCAGCCACTCGACGATCTTCGCGGGTGACGCCATCGGATGCTGGTACGCGGTGCGCCAGACGTCGACCTCGGCGCCTGCGCCGGCCAGCAGGTCGTAGTAGTCGGTCAGCGCGAGGATCTTCGTGCGCACTTTCGCCGCGTCGCCGATCAGCGCCGACCATGGCGCGAGGCCGGCGAGGTCGCGCATCGCGCGGTGCGTAGGCTCTTCGCGGTTGTCGGGCATCTGGATCGCGAGGACGCCGCCGGGTGCGAGCTGCCTGAACAACCTTGGGATCAACCCTTCGTGGTCGCCGACCCATTGCAGCGCGGCATTGCTGTAGATCACGTCAGCCCGCGCGTCGGGCTGCCAGCTCGCGATGTCGCTGAACTCGAACCTGCATTTCGGCAGGCGCTCGCGCGCACTGACGAGCATCGGCTCGGAGTCGTCGGTGCCGACGACCTGCGCATTCGGAAATCGCTCGACCAGCAACTCGGTCGAATTGCCCGGACCACAGCCCAGGTCGTACACGCGCTTCGGTAACGCGTTTGAAACGCCAGTCAGCACGCGGGCGAGCAACTCGCGCGCAGGGCGCGTGCGCTCGTCCTCGAACTGTCGATAGAGCTCCGGGTTCCAGTCGCCAGCGCTCATCGTCAGTTCGCTTTACAGCAGATGCTTGACGCCGTCCTGCTCGCCTTGCAGCTCGGCCAGCGTCAGGTTGATGCGCTCCTGGCTGAACGCATCGACGGCCAAGCCGTCGATGACGGTGTACTTGCCACCTTCGGTCGTGACCGGGAAGCCGAACATCACGTCCTTCGGGATGCCGTACTGACCATCCGACGGCACGCCCATCGTGACCCACTTTCCTTGCGTGCCCAGCGCCCAGTCGCGCATGTGATCGATCGCGGCATTCGCCGCCGAAGCCGCCGACGACACGCCGCGCGCCGCGATGATCGCCGCGCCGCGCTTGCCGACGGTCGGCAGGAAGGTCTCGGCGTTCCAGACCTGGTCGTTGATCATGTCCTTGACGGCCGCGCCACCGATCGTCGCGAAGCGGTAGTCGGCGTACATGGTCGGCGAGTGGTTGCCCCAGACGGCGAGCTTCTCGATCTCGGCGACCAGCTTGCCGGTCTTCGCGGCGATCTGGCTCAGCGCGCGGTTGTGGTCCAGGCGCAGCATCGCGGTGAAGTTCTCGCGCGCCAGGCTGGG
>JANXVK010000056.1 GCA_025351675.1 Rhizobacter sp. | reverse complement strand
TTGCCGTCCATCAGCTTCGGGCCGACGCGCCTGGCCACACCCATGAAGTGATGGAACAGCCACTTCTTGATCGCGCCGGCGTCTTCCATCCGAATCATCACGGTCGTCAGCAGGCCCTCGAAGATGCGCGGCGGGGCGAAGTAGTAGGTCGGGCCGATGTCGTTCAGGTCGATGCCGACCGTGGCTGCCGATTCGGGGCAGTTGACGACGTAGCCGCAGACCAGCCACTGCGCATACGAGAAGATGTTCTGGCCGACCCAGGCCGGCGGCAGGTAGGCGAGAACCTCTTCGGCGTGCGTGAGCTTGTCGAACTTCGCGCCGGCCTGCGCACGGTCGATCAGCGTGTTGTGGGTGTGGACCACGCCCTTCGGGTTGCCGGTCGTGCCCGAGGTGAAGAACATCGCGGCCACATCGTTGGGCTGCGTCTTCTGCACCTCGGCGTCGAACAACGTCGGGTTCGCGGCGTTGAGGGCGCGGCCGGCGGCGATCAGCGCATCGAGCGGCGCGAGGCCGGGCTCGCTGTAGTTGCGCAGGCCGCGCGGGTCGTCGAACCAGATCGTCTTCAGCTGCGGGCATTGCTCGCGGACCTCGAGCATCTTGTCGACCTGCTCCTGGTCCTCGACGATCGCGAACGCGACTTCGGCGTTGGTGATCGGGAACACGAATTCGGTCGAAGCCGCGTCCTGGTACAGCGGCACCGGCACCGCACCGAGCGACTGCGCCGCCAGCATGCAGGCCTGCAGCCGCGGCCGGTTCGCGCCGATCAGGACGATGTGATCGCCGCGCTTCAGGCCCGCTTCGTGCAGGCCGCAGGCGAGTTCGCGCACGAGGGTGGCGAGCGCGCTCCATGTCAGCGTCTGCCAGATGCCAAACTCTTTCTCGCGCAATGCCGCGGCATTCGGCCGTCGGGCCGCATGGTCGAGCATCAAGCGCGTGAACGTGGTCTGCACCGGGGCGTCTCCGTCGTTTGCAGGCGCGTCGCGAAGGCGACAGCGCCGCGTGTGGAAACGAATGTAGAAACAAGTTTGACGCCAGGTTGTCGTTCTGACGACAATCCCAGGGACAGTCCCCTCGGGTGTTTCCCTCAATGAACCCAACCCTCATCCAAGCCGCAACCGCGCCGGCGCCGATCTATCAGCGGGCTCGTTCGCCGAACGCCGCCGAGCTCGCCGACATTCCGTGGTTGGCCGCGCTCGACCGCGAGGAACGCGCTGCCGCGGTCGATGACCTGAAGGTGGTGCAGATCGCGGCGGGCGAGTTGCTTTGCCGCGTCGGCCGCCCGGTGACGTGGTGGTTCGGGGTGATCGACGGCTTCCTGAAGATGAGCAACGACAGCGAACTCGGGATGCCGATCACCTTCACCGGTGTGCCGCCCGGCGGCTGGTTCGGCGAGGGCACGGTGATCAAGCGCGAGGCCTATCGCTACAACATCCAGGCGGTGCGCACGAGCGTGGCGGCGGGCTTGAGCGTGGCCACCTTCCACTGGCTGCTCGACCGCAGCATTCCGTTCAACCGCTTCATCATCCAGCAGCTGAACGAGCGCCTCGGCCAGTTCATCGGCGCGCGCGAAACCGACCGCATGATCAACGTCGACGCACGCGTCGCGCGCAGCCTCGGCGCGCTGTTCCACCCGGTGCTGTACCCGGGCGTCGGCGGCCTGCTGCGGATCACGCAGCAGGAGCTCGGCTACCTGATCGGGCTGTCACGTCAGCGCGTCAACGAGGCGCTGAACTCGCTGCAGGACAAGGGCCTGATCCGGATCGAGTACGGCGGTGTCAGCGTGCTCGATCTCGAGGGTTTGCGCCGCATCGGCTGAGGTCGCGCTCAGCCACGCGCGCGGCGCCGGCCGAACCCGCCGACCAGCCCCAACCCGCCAGCAAACAACGCCCAGCTCGAAGGCTCCGGCACCGGCGCCGCGAAGCCGAGTTGCGAGCTGGCGAGCCGCTGCAGCACCAGCGCGTCGCCCGGTGCGATCCCCAGATCGCTGGCCGAGATCTCGCCGGCGCCGAGCGACAGCGGGTCGTGCCCGGTGATCATGCCGAATTGCACCAGCGCGTCGAGGTACGAGCCGTACTTGCTCGCGTGCAGGTAGTCGTCCCACCACAGGTTCATGGCCCCGCCCGACTGGCCCGGGACGAACACGCCGTTCGCGTCGTAGAAGCCGCCGGTCTTCACCAATCCTTGGTCGACCGCGCTCTGGAACGCATCGCCCGCCGGCAGCACGCCGGCGAACTTGCCGCTCGCCGCAGCCACCGCCGCGAACGAGGCCTTGAGGTCGGCGGTCATCGCACCCAGGCTGTCGTAGTAGAGCGTGGCGTTGCCGCCGGCGCTGCTGGTGTCGACGATCGGCGAGCCGGTTGGCGAGTTCGTGGCGGCCGTCGTTTTTTTGTGTGCGAACACCATGTCGGGCCGGGCCCAAGTCTCGGTCAGGTAGAGCTTGGTCGCAGCGCTCGCGTGGGTGTTCGCCGGGATGACGCGCTGGATGTTGCACGACGTCGCCGACAGGCCGGTGGCGGTGCAGGCCGCGAGGCTGCCGTACAGCTGCGTCTCGGTCCAGGTCTGCGCGCTGCCGTTGTGGATGAAGCGCTCGAACTGGTCCGCATACGCCTGGAACTGCGCGAAGTTCGCGTTCTTGCCCTTGCCGTTCGGCAGCGCCGCGTCGCTTTGCTCTTGCAGCACGACCACGCCCCACGTCCGCGAGGCGACATTGCCGCGCAGGTCCCATGCGCTGTTGGCGGTGTTCAGAAACTGGCCGCGCAGCGAGGCGGCGTTTCGTGCCGAGATCGAGACGTCGTAGTCGAGCCCGGCCTGCACCGTCATCTGCTTGAAGATGCCAGGCACGCCGCCCCATGGGTGCGGCTCCCACGGATTCGTGCCGCTCGAATTCGCGGCTTGGAAGGCGGCAGTCAAGTCGTGCACGTTCGCGGCGTTGTAGCCCATCACCGGGTCGAGCCGGCCGAAGGTGTAGCTGTTGCCGACGAACAGGATGCTGGTGGGATCGGCGGCAGCGGCGCTGCTGCATGCGAGTGCGGCGGCCAGCCCCAGTGAGGCGAGGCGGGCGGTGCGGGGCATGGTGTTGTCTCCGTCGAGGGGGCGTTGCGCGGGCACATTGTCGGCGAACCGGCCGCAGCCTGCGGCCCCCTGCGACAGGCGCTCACATGCGCGGCGAACACCGGGGTGTCTGCCGCGCGCGGCGACCGCGCCGAGAGCCACCGCCGCGAGAAAGCGCGTCAATGTCAGGGCAGCCCGTGCGGCGCTGCGAATCGCGTGCCGTTGCTCAGCGCACGATCAGGTCGCGGCCGGGGCGGAGGCCGTCCGAGGCGACCTTGGCGAGCGTCAGCAGCGGCCGGTGGTTGATCCGGATCGTGGTGCCGTGGGGCGATGCGAAGAAGGTCACGACACCGTCGGCCACCGGGTCGGCGCCGGCGTAGCCCACCTCGGCGAGCACGCTGCGCAGGTCGAGAAAGTCCTTGCCCGGTACGAAGTCGGTGATCGTGTCGCCGGCATCGCGCATCGAGGTGTAGAAGAACACGTTGAAACCGCCGCCACCGGTCAGCGTGTCGCCGCCCACGCCGCCGATGATCACGTCGTCGCCCGGGCTGCCGACGATCTCGTCGCGGCGCGAGGTGCCGATGAAGGTCTTGAACAGACTCAGCCCGACCTGCACCGGGTCGTGGTCGGACGCACGGAACGGCACCGCACCGTCGTACGGGTCGGGCGCGCAGGCGATGCAGGCCGGCTGCCTGAACTCGAGGTTGTAGTCCTGGGCCAGGCTCTCGTCGGCGTCGATGTGCCAGTGTTTCGTGCCGAGCACCTTCGGCGACAGCGTCGCCGTGGTGATGGCGTGGTCGAGGGGACCGGCGGTGCCGTCGAAGACGTAGGAGTAGCCGAACTGCTCGAAGCGCCCCGACTGGTCGATGTAGCCGTTGCTGACCAGCTCGTGGATCGGGTCTTCCTGGGCGTAGGCGTTGAAGTCGCCGACCAGCAGCACGTCGTCGCTGCCGCTGGTGGCCTGCAACTGCGCCACGAAGCTGCGCAGGCGTTGCGCCTGGTGCAGGCGCTGCCTGTTCCAGCAGCCCTGACCGTCGCCGATGTCGATGTTGCCGGCGGCGTTGGGATCGTTCGCGGCCGGGCAACTGCTCTTCGACTTCAGGTGGTTCACCATCAGCGTGAACTTCTCGCCGTTCGCGGCCGCGAAGGTCTGCGCCAGCGTCGGGCGGTTGTTGATCGCCGCGGTGTCGCTCGCCGGTGCGCCGACCAGCGCCAGCCGGGCCGGCTTGTAGATCATCGCGACGCGGATCGCGTCGGTACCGGTGCCGGCCGCCGGAACCGGCACGGCCGCATAGGTGTTCGCGCCGATTTGCGCGTTCAGCGCGTCGACCAGGTTCTGCGCGGCGATGTTGCCGTTGTTCTGGATCTCCATCAGGCCGACCGCGTCGGGGTTCATCGCGGCGAGCGCGACCACGATCTTGGCGCGCTGGCGCTCGAACTCGGCCAAGCTGTTCGCGCCGCGGCAGTTGCTCGCGCTCGTCGACGTGCCCACGGTGCAGCCTTGGCCGGTCTGGCCGAATGCGGTGCTGCCGTTGGTGAACGTCGTGAAGAAGTTCAGCACGTTCATCGACGCCAGCTTCACGTTACCGCTGACGGCCGGTGCCGCCCCGCGCGGGTTCGTGCTCGCGAACGCCGGCGCCGCGGTTGGCTGCAGCCGGTACAGGCCGGGACCCGACGCGCTGGCGGTGGCCGGGCCGTAGTCGAGCACGCCGACCAGGTTGTTCACCAGATCGCCGGCGCGCGGCACACCGTTGACCATTGCGAACGCGGTCGGATTCGTGTTCTGCAGCGAGCTGCCGTCGTCGAGCAGCAGGCGGCTGCGGGCCTGCAGATCGGCGAGTTCGACGGCTTGCGGAGAGCCCGGGCGATAGCGGTTGGTCGGCGTCTCGTGACGGCCGCCGGCGCCAATAGTGAGCTGCCCGTAGCGGGCCTGGAAGTAGTTCTGCTGCACGGTCATCTCGGCCTCGATGCGCACCAGCATGCCCTCGAAGCGCTCAAGGCTGTCGCCTGCGGCCAGCGGAAGCGCCACCAGCGTCGGCGCAATCGGCCGGGCGCTGCCCAGCAAAGTGACGTCGGTGACGGTACGGATCTCGGTCAGCGTCGACGCGCCGGTGCTGAACTCGACCACCGTGCCGGTCACCTGCACCAGGCTGCCCACCACGGCCGCTGCCGGTGGCGCCGCGGAGGTGAACACGAGAATGCCGTCGGAGGTCGCCGGGTTGCCGTCGCCGGTCGGGTCCTGGATGAAGAAGCCGTTGTTCAGCAGCTTCGTGACCACGCCGCTGGTGACTACGGGTTTGCCGGCCAGCGGGCTGGTCGAGCCGCTGCCCTGGATGGCGTAGATCGCCGCCGGCGTGGGTGGGGTCACGACGACACCGCTGCCGCCATCACCGCCACCACCGCTGCAGGGCGCCACGGCGGTCGCAGCATGGCGCGGGGTCGGCGCGCCGACGCTGAAGTCGGCGCTGTTGTTGTTCGTGTCGGTACAACCGACGGCGTTGCGCAGCGCCGCGGTCGTGTTCGACAGCACGGCCGTGGGCGTGCCCTCGGTCGGCGTCGCGGTCGGGCCGAAGCTGACGATGTCCAGCACCGCGCTGCCGTTCGGCGCAGTGCCTGTCAGCGGGGCGAAGCCGCTCGACAGCGCCACCTTGCCGGCGGTGCCGCTCATCGCGATCGTGCCCGAGACGTCGGTCACGAAGTCCGTCGTTCCGCCGGCGCCGGTCGCTTCGCCGATCAGCAGGTACTGTCCCGGCTGCAGCGAGATGCCGGCTGGAATGTTCGTGACCTGCCACGACGAACCAGTTGCCGAAGCGTACTGGACCGACCAGCCGCCGACGCTGGCGGCGCTGCTGCCGTTGTTGAAGATCTCGATGAAGTCGCGCTTGTAGACGGCGCCGGCGTTGCCGCCGCCGCCGTAGACTTGGCTGATGACCACGGCCGCATCGGCAGGCGCGGCCAGCACCAAGGGCAGGGCGGCCAGTGTCATGGCAAGGGCGCGTGCAAGCCCAAGGGGATTCAGGGCGTCGGGCCAAGAAGGGCAATGCGTCATCAGGCTCTCCGGATTGATTTGGGCTGAACGGGGTGGCAAACGCTTGTGTGTCGCGTTGTCAGCTGTGGACGTTACGAGCCCGGGATGAAGCGTCCGTGACACGACAGGCATCACCCCACGGAATGCGGGTCGGGTCGCTCTGCGCTGTTGCGATGCGATGCCGGCGCGTGGGCCTCGCGTCAGCCGTTGCTGATGCCCGAGGCCACATGCCCGGCCGGTACGTGCGCGGCGGCGGAGTCGACGTGGCCGGTCTGGTCATCGAAGAAGAAATCGGGCTCGAACTCGCGCAGGAACTCGCCCTTCGGCAAGCCACCGAGAAACATCGCTTCATCGACCTCGATGTTCCAGTCCATCAGCGTGCGGATCGCGCGCTCGTGCGCCGGGGCGCTGCGCGCGGTCACGAGCGCGGTGCGAATGCGCATGCCCGGCGCCGGCTCGTGCTGCAAGCGCTGCAAGGCCAGCAGCAGCGGCTTGAACGGGCCGGCCGCGAGCGGCGTGGCGGCCTGGTCGCGCTCGTGGGCCTGAAAGGCATCGAGCCCGGCGCGCTGGAACACCCGCTCGGCTTCGTCGGAGAACAACACCGCGTCGCCGTCGAAGGCGATGCGCACCTGGTTCGGGTGCGCGCTCGAAGCGCGCGCCGAGTGCGGGTACACACGTGCCGCCGGCACGCCGGCGCCGAGGGCGGAGCGCACGTCGGCTTCATTCGTCGACAGGAACAGGTGCGCGTTCAGCGGCTTCAAGTAGCGCCACGGCGATTCGCCGCGTGTGAACACGCCACGCTGGATCGGCAGCCCGTAGTGCTGCGCCGAGCGAAACACGCGCATGCCCGAGACCGGGTCGTTGCGCGACAGGATCACCACCTCCACCCGCGGCGTGTCGGTGTTGAACGCGAGCAGTTTGTTGACGAGCGAAAACGCCACGCCCGGCTTGGCAGCGTTGTCGAGCCGGTCGAGCTGCAGCTGCATGTAGGCGCGGTCGTCGGTCGCTTCGAAGTGCTGGTTCTCTTCTTCGAAGTCGAATAGCGCGCGTGAAGAAATCGCTACGACGAGCTGGCCGTCAAGGGTGATGGGCATGGTGCCGATGATACGAGCCGCTTCCTGCCGCGCCCACAATCGAGGTGCTGCCTATCGGGCCTTCATACCCGGTCGACGCACCGGCCTCAGTTCAGCGCCCGCTTGGGCTGGCGCACTTCACCCGACCGCACGCCCGAACGCGTGCCCGACCGTGGCTCGCGTTGCAGGCCGTCGAGTACTCGGTCGGCATCGAGCGAACGGATCGGGATGGCCGCATCGCGCGGGATGAGGCCCTGGGCGATCAGGTTCTCATAGCGAAGCGCACAAACCCGCAGGAACGATGAGAAGTTGCCGACCGCACCCCGGTCGGCAACCAACTCGTCGTAGAGCTTCTCGATCAATTGCGCAACCGTCATGCCGTCGCGGCCGGCTATCTCGTCCAGCACGGCCCAGTTCAGGTTCTCCAGCCTGAGGCTGGTGACCACGCCATGGAGCCGCACCGATCGTGTACGGCTCTCGTAGCTGCTGGGGTCAGCGCTGATGAAGATCTTGCACATGCTGGGGCTCCCGATGGCGTGGTTTTTCGGAATGCTACAGGCTGATGCGTGTGCCGAGCACAGTCAGGAACTGGCTGATCCACGCCGGGTGTGCGGGCCAGGCTGGCGCGGTCACCAGGTTGCCATCGGTTACGGCGGCGTCCATGGCGATGCCCATGAATTCGGCGCCGGCCAGTTCAACGTCGACCTGACACGCCGGGTAGGCGCTCAGCTTGCGACCCTTGATCATGCCGGTCGCCGCGAGCAGTTGTGCGCCGTGGCAGATGGACGCCACGGGCTTGTTGCTGGACAGGAAGTGCCGGGTGATCTCAATCACACGGGTGTTCATGCGAAGGTACTCCGGCGCGCGGCCGCCAGGCACCACCAACGCGTCGTACTTGGAGGGGTCAATCTCGGCAAAGCTGGCATTCAGGGTGAAGCGATGGCCAGGCTTTTCACTGTAGGTCTGCTGGCCTTCAAAGTCGTGGATCGCCGTCATCACGTAGTCGCCACTCTTTTTGTCGGGCGCCACGGCGTGGACCGTATGACCCACAGCCTGCAAGGCCTGGAAAGGCACCATCACTTCATAGTCTTCGCCGAAATCACCGCACAGCATCAGGATCTTGCTCATTTAAAGGTCTCCGTTTCAGTACATGGAACCGCTATTGTTCGCAGCCGGCGCCGACAAAGGTAGTAGCGGCGTATCGGGCGGGACGTGGTTTACCCGGATCAACGCCACGGGTCGCGCCGGACTGCGAATTCATTGCGGCAGGCCTCTGAGGCACAACAGAAGTACGCGAGAGACGCTCACCGCTTCCGCAAGATCTCCATGGCCTTCATCCTCCGCTTTTGTTCGGTCGTCACGAAGACCGTCGTCGTTGCCCTCGGCCGTTGTCAAGGCAGTTGTCGCGTGAGTTGAAGATCAAGCCGCCTTTCGATCGACTTGGGTGTGGTTCTTGATTGGTTTGTCGGGATTGAGGTGGACCACGTCGATACGCGTCCAGTTTCCAGTAGCGCCTGACCATCGACGGGGATGTCGATCGTGACCAATGAACGAGCTGCGTCACCCAGCGGCGCGCGGGCAGAAGGCTCCCCAACGGTTTGACCGGCAACTGCGGCCGGTACTTCAGCGTGCGGAACAAGGCCTCGCAGAAGGGGTTGTCGTTGCTCACGGCCGGCCGACATCGAGCGCCGCAACACCGCCTCGGCGAAGAGCCTGGCGCGGCTCGGCTGCGTCAAGGAAGGCCACCTGCGCGAACGCTGGATCGTCGATGGCGAGGTTTCCGAGACGGCGCTCCATGGTCTGCTGCGCAGCGACTGGCCGGCATGAAAGCCGGGCACCTCGAACCGTGGCCGCTGCGGCCGTGACCGGCAACGGGTTGGCGCCGACCCGGTTCTTGCCGCCACGCCTGGCCTCGTACATCGCCAGGTCGGTGGCCGGCAGCAAGGCCACTAACGCTTCGCCGCCGCAGCGGGCAGCAACACGCAGACCGGCTCGTGGGCCTGGCGCGGATGCGCGAAACGGCGCCCCTAGTCTTGCAGCAGCGAGGTCACGAGCCCGGTCACGGGCGGCGCCCTCACTTGACCCAAGTGTTGAGCTGGATGATCGGCAAGAGCACGGCGAGCACTATCAGCATGACGACCGCGCCCATCGCGACGATTAGCAGCGGCTCAAGAATCGTCGCCATCTGCAGCGCGCGGCGTTGCACCTCGGTGCCGAGCTGGCGCGCGGCGCGCTCCAACATCAGCGGCAGCTGGCCGGTCTGCTCGCCAAGCCGCGCGAACATCCCGAGCAGCCCCGGAAAGCGCTTCTTGCCGGCCAGCGCGGACGCCAGCGGTGCGCCTTCGCGCACCTGCACCAGCGCGTCCATCGCGTCGGCGCGCATCGCGCGGTTCGAGAGCGTCTCGGCGGCCGCCTGCAGCGCCTTCAGGATCGGCACGCCGGCGCCCGCCAGCATCGCCAGCGTGCCGGCGAAACGAGCCGCGTTGTAGCCTCGCGCGAGCTTGCCGATCAGCGGCAACTCCAGCCAGCCGGCATCGAAACTCTGGCGGAAGGTCTCGTTGCGCAGCATCGCCAAAAGCAGCCCGACACCGGCCGCGATCAGCAGCAGCACGGCCCAGCCCCAGGTGCGCAGAAACGCGCTGACCGCGAGCATCGCCACCGTCAGGAACGGCAGCGCGCGCTTCGAGCTGGTGAACACGGAAGCCACCTGCGGCACCACATAGGTGACGAGGAAGATCACGATCACGACCGCAATCAGCGACACGATCGCCGGATAGAGTGTCGCGCCGATCAGTTTCGACTTCAGCTCCTGGCGTTCTTCGAGGTCGTCGGCGAGGCGCTCGAGCACCTTGCCGAGCGCGCCGCTCTGCTCGCCGGCCGCGACCACGCCGCGGTACACCTCGTCGAACTCGCGCGGTGCGCTGGCGAGCGCGCGCGCGAACGGCGAGCCGCTGTTGACCTCGCTCTTCAGGTGCGCGACGAGCTCGCGCTGGCGCGGATCTTCGGCCTCTTCGCTGAGCGCGGTCAGCGCGCGTTCGAGCGGCAGGCCGGCGCCGACGAGGCCGGCGAGCTGGCGCGTCCAGACCGTCAGGCTGGTGGTGTTGAAGACGCGCCGTGTGAACTGCAGCCCCTCGGCCTGGGTGCCGGCGGAGGCGACCAGCGTGACCGCGAGCGGCACCAGCAGTTGCGCGCGGAGTTGGCCGCGCGCGGCTTTGGCGTTTTCGGCGTCGAGCAGGCCTGTCGTGGACTTGCCAGCCGCGTCGAGGGCCTCGAATTTGTAGGCGGGCATGAACGGACTATTCGCGCGTGACGCGCATCACCTCTTCAGGTGACGTGATGCCTTCTTCGACCAGCCGCTCGCCGTCTTCGCGCATCGAGCGCAGCCCCGCAGCCTCGGCGGCGACGAAGATCTGCGACTCGGCCGCGCGGCCGTGGATCAGTGCGCGCACCTGGTCGTCGACCGCCATCAGCTCGTACACGCCGGTGCGGCCCTTGTAGCCGGTGCTGCCGCACTCG
>JANXVK010000054.1 GCA_025351675.1 Rhizobacter sp. | reverse complement strand
CGAACAGGTTGCCGGGATAGTCCATGGCCTTTTAGTGTACCAGCGGCCCCCTCGAGAACATGACGCTTCGCCTCCCCGGAGCCAAGCCGAACCGAGATGCCGTGTGTGGCGTCGGGTGGTCCTATCCGGCACGCGCAGGCCGTCCGTGCGGCCATTTCAGCAGGCCGGTCGCCTGCCCGGTGCCGAGCAGGATCACCGCGCAGCCGGCGACCATCGAGACGCCAATGCGCTCGTCGAGAAACAGCCAGCCCCACAGCACTGCGAACGCCGGGATCAGGAAGGTCACCGCGATGGCGTTCCCCGGCCCGACGTGCGCGATCAGGCGGAAAAACAGCAGGTAAGCGACGCCTGTGCAGAGCACAGCGAGCAGCGTCATCGTGAGCCACGCCTGACCGGACGGCGCCACGCTCGGCCACCACAGCGCCGCCGGCAGCGCCAGCACCAACGCCGCGGCGAGCTGGCTGCCGGCCGCCACCGCCATCGGCGCGACGCCGCTCAGGTGCCTTTTCGTCAGGCTGGCGGAGAAGCCATACAGCAGCGCGGCGCTGATGCACGCGACCGTCGCCCAGCCCGACCCGCCCGACTTGAAACTCGCCTTGTCCCAGGCGAGCCAGAGCACGCCGGCGAAGCCGATCACGAGGCCGGCGACGCGCGCGGGGGTGAGCTTGTCCTTGAGCCACAGCCACGCGATCAGCGCGCCGAACAGCGGCGACGCGGCGTTGAAGATCGCCGACAGGCCGGCCGTGATCGACAGCGCCGCGTACGCGAACAACAGGAAGGGCAGCGCCGAATTCGTGATGCCGACGACGAAGATCGCGCGCCAGTGGCGGCGCAATGCGCCGAGCTCTTTTCGCAGCGCCAGCAGCGGCATCAGGAACAGCGCGGCGCCGATCACGCGAAGCGCGGCGAGCGCGACCGGCCCGAACTCGGCGGCGCCCATGCGCACGAACAGGAACGACGCACCCCACAGGGCGGCGAGGCCGAGCAACTCGGCCAGATCGGCGTTCTTCAAGGCAGTCGCGTCCGTCAGGCCGGCGCGCTCGTGTGTTCGAGCTTGAGCAACGCGCGCTTGCGCTCGACGCCGCCGGCGTAGCCAGTCAGCGAACCGTCGCTGCCGACGACGCGATGACACGGCACGATCACCGAGAGCGGGTTGCGGCCGACGGCACCGCCGACCGCACGCACTGCCGATGCGCTGCCGAGGGCCTTCGCAATCGCGCCGTAGCTGGTCGTGCCGGCAGGCGGGATCGCGAGCAGATGCTGCCACACGTTGCGCTGGAACGCGGTGCCGTGCAGATCGAGCGGCAGGTCGAAGCTGTCGCGCTCGCCGGCGAAGTAGTCGTGCAACTGATTGGCGGCGCGGCGCAGCAGTTCGTCATCGGGCCGGCGTGCGGCGCTGAGCGGTTCGGGGTGGTGCTTCTGGCCCTCGAACCACGCGCCCGCCAAGCCCTTCGCGGTGCGCACGAGCAGCAGCGCGCCGAGCGGCGTCGCGATCGTCGTCTGCGCGGTGCAGGCCTGCGCGATCGAATCGGTGGTCGTGTTCATGTTGTCTTCTCCAGGGAGTTCCACAACCGCAGCACCGCGTACGCGCGCCACGGTTGCCAGGCTTGTGCGTGCAGATCGGCTTCGCGCTGCGTCGTCGTGTCGAACAACTGCTTGACCGCCTTCAGCACGGCCACGTCGTTCGGCGGAAACGCATCGGGCCAGCCGAGCGCGCGCATCGCGATGTAGTGCGCCGTCCACGGGCCGATGCCGGGCAACGCGCAAAGGCGCTCGATCAGCGGCTCGGGGCGCGCACGCGGTGCGAGCAGGGTCGAGAGTTCGGGCCAGGCCTTCGCGATCGCCCGGATCGCGCCGGCGCGGGTGCGGATGATGCCGAGTTCGGCGATCTGCTCGACCGGTGCGGCCGCCAGCGCGGACGGCGACGGGAAGGTGCGAACCACATCGTCCCAAGGCGTCTGCAGCGGCGCGCCGAAGCGCTCGACGAGGCGCCGCGCGAGCGTGCGTGCCGCGGCCACCGTGACCTGCTGGCCGAGCACCGCGCGCACCGCGAGCTCGAACGCATCGAGGCTGCCCGGCAGCCGCAGCCCCGGCGCGCCGGGCAGGTTCGCGAGGGCGGCGTCGATCGCTTGCGGTTGCGCATCCAGATCGAGCCAGCGCCGCACCGCAGCGACGACCCGACCGCTCGCGGCCGCCAGCTCCGGCGCGAAGCGCAGCAACACGACCGGCGCGGTCGCCGAGAACTCGGCCTCGACCCAGCCCGCCACCGGCGCGACCGTGCCGGCGCGCAGGGTGCGACGAACGCGCCGCTCGGCGACGACCTCGATCTCAGGCACCGCACGCTGCGCGAGGAATCGAAGCAGCGCGGTCATATCGTACGGCGCGCGGTAGCCGAGCTTCACGGTGATCGCCGCTTCGGTGTCGAACGCGGCTTCGTCGACCTCGCCCCGCAACCGGCTCGGGCTCATCCGGTAGTTCTCGGCGAACGCCGCGTTGAAGCGCCGCAGGCTGTTGAAGCCGCTCGCGAGCGCGACCTGCGCGACCGGCAGCCGCGTGTCGGTCAGCAGCTGTTTCGCGAGCAGCAGGCGGCGCGTCTGCAGGTATTGCAGCGGCGTCACGCCGTGCTCGGTCTGAAAGATGCGGCGCAGGTGCCGATCGCTGACGCCCAGCCGCTCGGCGATGTGGACGAGGCTCGGTGCCTCGCCGCTCGCGGCCTGCGCGGGACCATTCGACGCCTGCGCATCGAGTGCGTCGGCGGCCTGGCGGGCGAGGGTGCGGGAGGCGTCCATCACGGTCCACGGCAGCCCGGGGCCGGGTGCGATCTCGGGGCGGCACTTCATGCAGGGTCGGAACGCGGCGGCCTCGGCCTGCGCCGGTGTCTCGAAGAAGCGGCAGTTCTTGCGCAGCGGCGTGCGCACGCGGCAGATCGGACGGCAGTAGACGCCGGTCGAGGTGACGCCGACGAACAGGCGCCCGTCGAAGCGCGCGTCTCGGGCCGTGATGACCTGGTAGGCGGCGGTGTCGTCGAGCAGCATGGCGGAATGCATGTTGGCGATTATCGCGAGCGCAGCGCCCGGGACTCGCCGTTTCCGGACATCTGCCTCGACCGGTGCGGCTCGGGCCAGCGCCGGGCCGCCCCAAGCGGCCCGAGCACCCGCCCGGCGGGTGGCGTCAGTATCCCGACGCCGGGTGCCCCATCTAATCCTTCGTGAACTTCCCGTGGCGACCGACGCCGCTCGCAAAGCGCTGCGCGCCGTTGACCGACTCGCCGGACTGCAGGGTGCGCAGCCCGAGCGCGAACTCCTGCGCGAGTGCGTCGCGCAGCGGCAACCCGTGCTGCGCCGCGACGCTCGCGCGGTCGTTGCGCAGACACTGCTGCGGGAACGCGGCGATCTGCTGCGCGAGTTCGATCGCTGCTGCGAGTGCTTGGCCGGCCGGCACGACGCGGTTCGTGAGGCCGAGCAGCAGCGCCTCGTCGGCCGCGACGGCGCGCCCGGTCAGGATCAGGTCGAGCGCGCGGCTCTCGCCGATCAGGCGTGGCAGCCGCACCGTGCCACCGTCGATCAGCGGCACGCCGAAGCGGCGGCAGTAGACGCCGAACGTGGCCGTGCTGCCGGCGACGCGCAGATCGCACCAGAGCGCGAGTTCGAGCCCGCCCGCGACCGCATGGCCCTCGACGGCGGCGATCACCGGCTTGCTCAGGCGCAGCCGTGTCGGGCCCATCGGGCCGTCGGCGTTCATGTCGCTGCTGAGCGGGTTCGCGGACGACGTGTCGCCGAAGCCACCGGCCACCGCCTTCAGGTCGGCGCCGGCGCAGAACTGGCCGCCCGCGCCTTGCAGGATCGCGACGCAGGCGTCGGCATCGGCATCGAACTCACGGAACGCCTGCGCGAGCAGGTGCGCGGTTGCACCGTCGACGGCGTTGCGCACTTCCGGTCGGTTCAGCGTCACCGTCCAGATCGGGCCATTGCGTTGAACGAGGACGTTGCTCATGCCGTATGCAGCACCAGCGCAACCGTCTGCGCGGCCAACTCATCGAGATCGACCCGCTTCGCCGAGCGCGGCTTGGCGCGGTACCAGGTGGCCGAGAAGTTGATCGCGCCGAGGATCATCAGCCGCGCCAGCTTCGCGTCGGCACGCAGCAGCCCCTGAGCGTGGAGTTCGTCGAGCGTGCGCTGCCAGATCGCGTCGTAGCGGTCCTTCAGCTCGATGATGCGGCGCTTGTACTGCACCGGCAGAGAGCGCCAGTCGTAGAGCATCACCGGGATGAAGTCGCTGCCGGTGTCGTGCAGGATGCCGTAGTGCGTGCGCACGAGTTGCCGGAAGCGATCGGCGGCGGGCAGACTCGTGTCGATTGCGCCCTGGGTGCGTTCCAGCCCGAGGCGCAGGCCTTCTTCCATCACCGCCATCAGCAGCTCGTGCTTGTTCGCAAAGTGATAGAACGGGCTGCCCGAGCGCATGCCGACCGCGTGCGCGATGTCGCGGATCGTCGTGCCGTCGAAACCCTTCTCGCGGAACAGCCGGGCGGCCACGCGGATCAGGTCGGCGCGGCGGTTGTCGGGTGAACTCACCGGGGCGGATAACGGGGTCTTCGGTTTCGCCGGCATGAGGCCCTGTTGGGGGTGAGTTTCGGGTTTGTCCGCTGACGCGCGTCGAGCGACTTCGCTACAAAGCAACTGCTTGCTTGGCAAGCCGAGCATATCAACAACAAGCAGCAAGCCGCAGCGCGCATCGCGGGCTGGCCGTCTTGGAGACTTTCGAGTGCAGGCTCTTCAGATCGTCATCAGCGGCATCGCGCAGGGCTGTATCTACGGCCTGATCGCGCTCGGCGTGGTGCTGATTTACAAGGCGACCGAGACCGTGAGCTTCGCGCAGGGCGAGCTGATGATGCTCGGCGCCTTCATCGGGCTGATCCTGATGACCTCGCTCGGCTTCCCGTTCTGGCTCGCGTTCGCGGCCGCGGTGTTGGCGATGGGCGCGTTCGGCATCGTGCTCGAACGGCTCGTGATCCGGCCGATCCTCGGCCAGCCGGCGTTCTCGATCGTGATGTTGACGATCGGCATCGGCTATGTTGCGCGCGGCGCGATCACGATGGTGCCGGGCATCGGCACCGAGACGCACACGCTGCCGGTGCCGTACAAGGACCAGGTCTGGAACGTCGGCACGCTGGTGCTGAACGTCGAGCAGATGGTGATCATCGCCGCGACGCTGGTGTTGAGCGGCGCGCTCTATGCCGTCTTCAAATACAGCAAGGTCGGCGTTGCGATGCAGGCGGCGTCGCAGAACCAGATCGCCGCGTACTACATGGGCATTCCGGTGAAGCGGCTGAACGGGTTGGTCTGGGGGCTGGCGGCTGCCGTCGCCGCGATCGCCGGCCTGCTGCTCGCGCCGATCACCTTCGTGCACGCGAACATGGGCTTCATCGGGCTGAAGGCGATGCCGGCGGCGGTCGTCGGCGGCTTCGGCAGCCTGCCAGGGGCGTTGGTCGGCGGGCTGATTATCGGGATCGTCGAGTCGTTGTCGGGGTTCTACTTGCCCGAGGGGTTCAAGGACATCGCGGCGTATGTGGTCGTGCTGATCATGCTGGTCGTGAAGCCGAGCGGGTTGTTCGGTCAAAAGTTGCGGAAGAAGGTGTGAGGATGGTTGTTCGTTCGTCCGTCCTCACTGGTTCCGGCGCGTCGCGGCGGGCGGCACTTGGCTGGGGCTCATGCCGTGGCGGCCGATGCTGCGCATCAACTCCGTTCCGGTGCTCGCCTCGAGGTCGCGTTGAACTCGCTTTGCTCACTTCGTTCGCGCCGCTCAAACAGCCGCGGCGAGTCAGTTCACGAAGCGCGCTGCGCGCGCCGACCTCGAAGCTGCGCTCCTCACCGCCACAGAAATCGCCCCTGCCGGGTCCCGCCTGCCGCGAAGGCCACCGACGGCGCGTCTCGCCGGCGCACCGCGCGATGGGCCACTGACCATGCGCTTCATCTTCAAGACCGACTACGCGCAAGACATCAAGCTCGCCAAGCACGGCGGCCATGTCTTCTGGTATTCGGGGCTGATGCTCGCGATGCTGGCCGCGCCGTGGGTG
>JANXVK010000023.1 GCA_025351675.1 Rhizobacter sp. | reverse complement strand
CTGTTCATCAATGTGCGCGGTGCGCGGCCGAACTGGCAGGGCTGCGACAACATCGAAGGCTGGGGTTACATCGACCGCGTGCTCGAAGTCGACCAGACGCCGATCGGCAAGACGCCGAGATCCTGTCCCGCCACCTACATCGGCTTCTGGGACACGATCCGCAAGCTTTTCGCCGACACGCTCGAGGCACGCGCACACGGCTACGCGCCGGCGCGCTTCTCGTTCAACACGGGCGAGGGAAGATGCCCGGGCTGCGAAGGGCAGGGCATGAAGACGATCGCGATGAGCTTCCTGCCCGACGTGAAAGTGCCGTGCGACGTCTGCCACGGCGCGCGCTTCAACGCCGAGACGCTGGCGGTGAGCTGGCGGGGAAAAAGCATCGGCGACGTGCTGACGATGGAGGTCGACGAGGCCGTCGAATTCTTCGCCAGCATGCCCAACATCGCGCACCCGCTGCAGTTGCTGAAAGACGTGGGCTTGGGCTACCTCACGCTCGGCCAGCCGTCACCGACGCTCAGCGGCGGCGAGGCGCAGCGCATCAAGCTCGTCACCGAACTGAGCAAGGTCAGGGATGACGTGACACGCCGCGGCAACAAGGCGCCGCACACGCTGTACGTGCTCGACGAGCCGACCGTCGGCCTGCACATGGCCGACGTCGAGCGCCTGATCCGCGTGCTGCACCGCCTCGTCGACGGCGGCCACAGCGTCGTCGTGATCGAGCACGACCTCGACGTGATCGCCGAAGCCGACTGGGTCATCGACCTCGGGCCGGAGGGCGGCGTGAAAGGCGGCGCGGTGGTCGGCGAGAGCACGCCGGAGGTGCTGGTGGGGAATGCAAGGAGCCACACGGGGGCGGCGTTGCGGGCGGTGTTGGCGCGGGGGTGACATTGCCGCCGCACCCCCGCGCGGAAGTCGAGAGAAACTCTTCGGTGCTTGTCAGAAAGCCGTTGTCTGACAAGCGTTTATTGGTAGGCCGCCCGTGAGTCGAACACGGTACCAACAGATCTATGAGTTTGTGCTCGATCAGCCATGCGGTCGGGAAGGACACGCCCAGATGTCGGTTGAGTTCCAGCGCCGAGACGTTGTTCTTGGCCTGCGTCATCAGGTGCACGGCGAGGAACCATGTGGGAGGCGGCGGCTTGCTGGACTCGAAGACGGTGCCGCTGACGAAACTGCACTGGTAGCGGCAGGCGCTGCATTGAAAGTACAGCCGATCCTGGCGGCGGAACTCACTGCGCCAGCCTCCTTTGCAGCGCGGACGACCTCAAGCGCCAGCTCGCGCTGTGGCAGGACAGCCGCGATGCACTCCAAATCACGCCCGTGCTGCTGCTGGGCCCGCCCGGCATCTGCAAGACCCACTTTGCGCGTGAAATTGCGCAACTGCTGGGCAATGGCTTGGGCCTCGTCAGCATGAGCAGCATGAGCAGCCTGACGGCCGGCTGGGTGCTGAGTGGCGCGCCTTCGCAATGGAAGGGCGCACTCCCGGGCGAGGTCTTCGAGACCTTGGTGGACGGCGCCTGCGCCAACCCGGTGATGGTGGTCGACGAGATCGGCAAGGCGCGCGCCGAACACCCCTACGACCCGCTCGGTGCGCTGCACAGCCTGCTGGAGATCGACACCGCCGGCGCTTTCACCGACGAATTTGCCGAAGTGGCCATTGACGCCAGGCTGATCATCTGGGTCGCGACCGCGAACGACGCACGCGCCATCCCCGAGCCCGTCCTGATCCGCATGAACGTGTCCGAAATCGACGCCCCCGACCCCGATGCGGCGCGCGCCATTGCGCTGCGCTCGGCTTCATGCAGTAGTCCTCGCAACGCAACGCAACGCAACGCACCGGGCTGGGACCACCGGCCCGAGAACAACACGCTGAGCCGGGACTCCATGGTGGGCAGCAATGTGTATCGCTTTGTATTCATTCACAACATCACGTTTCAGCGGCGAACGAACGGTGCAGCCGTGTCTGGCCATCTGCCGCAGTGCTCGGCCGCATACACTGCAAACATCAGGGCACACCCGAGCGAAAGTCGGGGTCGCAAAACTTCCGGTCTAAGGCCTTCGGGCGATGACAGCGGGGTTGCCGGGACAAGGTCACACGCTTTTGCGAGGCGTGGCGCTGGCCCGAACACGTCGCAAGCGTCGGCTGCCGCAGGGCAGTTCAAGGCCAAGCTTGCAGTCGCGTGCCCTGGGTAACCATTACCGAGGTCACGCCCGATGTCTACAAAAAAGCTTCCCGCCCGCTCGACCGGATCTCTGTTGAAGCGCATGCCCGCTTGGGCCCGTGCCTTGGCTGGCATGGCTGCGGTCGTCGCCGTCGGCGTTGGCGTTGCTGTGGCGGGTTTGGGCGCCCAGAAGCCCGAGGCTGTTGCGGCCGTGGCCACCAAGACACCGCCCGCGACCCTGATACCGGCCGCCGGCGCGGTGCCTGCAGCGGCAGTTAGCCAGCAGATGGGTAATAACGCTGGCGAGCCTGCAGCCGCCTTGGCCCCGGCCGTGCCGCCACGCACGGCGACCACCGCGCCTCGGCGTGACCTGTCGGCTTACGAAATGCCTGCCGACTTTGTGCCCACCAGTGCCGCCGGGTCGACCGCCAACGCACCATTCGCCGGCATCTTCCTGCCCGAGATCAGCAACGGCCAGGCGGCTATCGACTCGCTGGGCAGTCACTTGCCTGCGGTCGCGGACTGGTACGGCAAGAGCAGCGCCGAACTGGCCCAACTGCTGTTAAGCGACCGCACGGTGCATGTCGACCGCCGAGGGCGCCTCTTGCATATCGACGACGGTGTCGCTGTGGAGCATGGCCCGGCACCCGACACCCATCCCGCCTACGCCGGCGCACCGCTGCCGGCGGGCACCGAGGGGGCCGACGTGGTGTCCGGCAGCGTGCCGAGCACTGCGGGTGCACCGTTCCCCGCCGACCAGACCTTTGCGCTGCACAGCCGCAGCCAGTCGAGCCGTGTCATTCACCTCAACTTCCGCGGCGAGGGCAGCAACCCTGCCTTCGACCTTGACAAGCTGCCCGGCACCTTCAGCACCACCGAGCAGGCGCTAATCCAGCGCATCTGGTTGCGTGTCGCGGAGGACTACGCGGCCTTTGATGTCGACATCACCACCGAGGCGCCCAAGACCACAGCAGGCAAGACCGGCGTGACGATCCTGATCACCTCTCGCGTCATCGGCGCGGGGGGCTACGCCTACCTGAACGCTTTCTCGGCCCTCAAGGTGGCGCCGGCGCCGGCATTCTGTTTTCAGAACAACCTGGCCAACGCCGAGAAGCCGATCGCCGAATGCGTGTCGCATGAAGTGGGGCACACGCTGGGCCTGGGACACCAAGGCACGAATTTGGCCACGTACTACGGCGGCCAGGGCAGTGGCGAGACCGGCTGGGCGCCGATCATGGGCGTCAGCTACTACAAGAACCTCACCCAGTGGGCCAAGGGCGAGTACGCCGGCGCCACCAACAAGGAAGACGCCTATGCGGTGATGGCCCGGCAAGGCTTGAGTGCGCGCGCCGACGACCACGGCAACACAGCCGACAAGGCCACGCGTCTGATCGGTAAGGTTAGCAATGGCTTGCTGGCATTTGCGGTCAACGGCGTGATCGAGACCCCGACCGACATCGACATCTTCAGTTTCATCGCCGGCGCCGGCGAGCTGAGCTTCAACGTCAGGCCCTCGGCCTGGAGCGGCAACGTCGACATCGCGCTTGAATTGCGCGACGACTCGGGCAAGCTCATTGCCAGCAGCAACCCTGACACCCAGCTCGGTGCGCTGGTCTCGGCCACGCTGCCGTCGGCAGGCGTCTACTTCCTCGCCATCAAAGGCAGCGGCAAGGGTGACCCCAAAACCACCGGTTACAGCAGCTATGGCTCGATCGGGCAGTACGCTGTCTCGGGTACGGCGGCCATCGCCGTGGGCGTCGTCGACGACCATGGCAGTAGCCGTCAACTGGCCACGCCAGTCACCGGTCAAATCAAGAACGGCGTGCTCACGTTCGCCGCCAATGGCGCTATCGGTACGGCGGCAGATGCCGACTTCTTCAAGTTGGTGCTGGTGGCTGGCCAGTTGACCGTCCGTGCCGCGCCGTTGGCTGGCAGCGATAACCTGGTCGTGGGGATCGAACTGCAGGACGCTGCGGGCAATGTCATTGTCCGCAGCAACACGGCCACGCCGCCCTACGCGACGGTTTCGTTCAATGTGCTGACAGCGGGTACTTTTTACTTGCGCACCAGTGGCACGGCGAAGAACGCGGCCTTTGGCCTTTACGGACCTGTCGGACAGTACAGCCTATCGGGCACACTGGCCGCGACAGTTGCCGCGGGCAAGTAAGCGAGGGCGGTTCGAAGCCCGAAGCGCAACACCCGGTTCAATGAACTGAGGTTGAGGGCTTGTGAGAGCTGGCCAGGGTCCGCGCGAACACCTCCGGCGGGGTATGCCAGTCGTGCGTAGCGCGCGGTCTGAACCGCCCCGGGATTCGTGGAGGCTGTTTGGTTTAGATCAGGCCGCCACCATGGCTGCTTGACTGGCGAGATAACGGCAGTTTGCCCCAGCCTTTGCGGGAGGTATGTAGCCGATGGGTTCGAGCAAGCAATGGTTGTTGAACCACGCGACCGATTCGAGCGTGGCCAGTTCGACAGCTTCCTTGGTCTTCCACGGCGCCCGGCGGTGAATGAGCTCGGCCTTGTACAGCCCGTTGATCGTCTTCGTCAAGGCGTTGTCGTAGCTGTCGCCCTTGCTGCCGACGGCCGGCTCGACGCCGGCTTCGGCAAAACGTTCGCCGTACCCAATTCACACGTATTGGGTGGATTCAACCGGACGTCGCAACACCCTATTCATGGAGGTGCTTATGGGACGACCCGCAGGGTGGATGCAGAAGTTGCATGCTGAGGCCGGGTCCTTGCCCGCCCACCCGCACCGGAGCCGGCGCCGCGAAACTGCTCGCCTGTCCGTCCGACATCAGCGCCTTCAACGCCGGCCACTTCCGCGTCCGGAACGGCCCCGCGGGAATCAGCGACGGGTGCGATC
>JANXVK010000001.1 GCA_025351675.1 Rhizobacter sp. | reverse complement strand
GTCAGGCCTTCGATGCCGGCCGGCAGCGGGCCAGGCCGATCGCCGCGAGGCCGGCCGCCATCAGCAGCCACGTCTGCGGTTCGGGAATCGGCGCCGTTGGCGCGAAGGTCGACACGGTCGTGACACCCACGGTCGCCAATGCCGACGCGTCGTACGTCGTCGCATTCGAGTGCAGCAGCAGAAAGTACGAGATCGAACCCGGTCCGAAGTTCTGCGAGCTGAACGTGTAGGTGACGTTGCCGGCGCCGGTCGAGAACGCGCCCGACGGCGCCGTCGAGCCGACGCCATCGGTGCGGTAGTTGGCGTCGAAGCTCGTGCCCGTCAGAAAGTTCGGGAGCGAGAGGCCGGTGATCTCGAGCGACCGCGGCACGAAGTTGGGGTACGACGGCTGCTCGACGGTCAGGCGCCAATAGAAGTCGAGCGTGCCTGCGACGGTCTGTCGCACGACGCGCGAATACAGTTCGCCTTCTGCCCCCGGAAAGCCGTAGATCGGGTCGATCGCCGACACCCAGTGCGTCTGTACATCGGCGAGCACGGTGCCCGCGAGCGACGGGTCGGCCGCCGCCGTGGTGCCGGGCAATACGACCGCCGCGGCACCGGGCGTGACCGGTATCGCGTGCGCCGGGAGTGCAGAGAACAGCGCAAGGGCGAGGCCTGTGAGGGCGAATCCGGCGCGTTGGATGGTCTGATGCATGCGACAAACTCCTGGTGCAGTTGAGAGCGGCGTATTACAGCCGAGAGTGTTCGGGCGTGTTCCGGCGGCCGCAATCCCTGGCTTTGAAAGGCCCGCACACCAGCCTCGCGCGCGGCGAGTTCAGGTGCGCCGCCGCCTTGCAGCCGACGCATTCTTGGCGCCGCGCGCGGGCCTGATCGCGCGCTCCTCCGCGCCCGCGTTCGCGACCAGAAACTCCAGCACCGCGCGCACCCGCGCCGGCAGCCGGCCGGCCTTGCCGAGGCACACGGCGTGGATCGGCTCGACGCCGCCGGGGTTGAAGGATTCGAGCAGCGGCACGAGCCTGCCGGCTTCGAGAGCGGCGCGGATGTGATGCAGGGACAGCTGGCCGATGCCGACGCCCTCGAGCACCAGCCGTCGCAGCGTTTCACCGTCGCCCGCGCGCACGGTGCCGCTCGGCTGGGTCGCGGCGCTGCTGACGCTCGCCGGTCTCGCGATCGCACTGTGGAGCCGCGCGCTGAAGCGGCGCAACTGCTTGCTGAGCCGCCCGACCGTCGCGAGCGTGCTGATCGGCGCGCGCGACGAGGCGCAGCTCAAGCAGCCGCCAGCGCGGTCACACCGCCGTACCCGTCCTTACCCGTACTGGAACGGTCAGTCCGCGGAACGCAGCCCGATCCCGGTCTGATCGAATTCGCAAGCAAGACCCGGAGTGCACCAAGGGCTCGCACTTCGCAGAATCCCTTCATCGATGTTTCAATCGTTGAAAGGATGAACATGAAGCTCCCAGTCTCGCTTCGCTCGCCGCCTCCCGAGGGGGTGCCCGCCGCCTCGGGGCGGCCCGGCGGCGTCGGCATGAACATGAGCACTCGAACCGAGCACATCGCCGCCGCGACGGTCGACGACTCGCGCTGGGCGCAGCTCGCCGTGCGTGATGCGCGGGCCGACGGCGCGTTCTTCTACTCCGTCAAGACGACCGGCGTGTACTGCCGTCCCTCGTGCGCCGCACGGCCGGCGCGGCCGGAGAACGTCGCGTTTCACGCAAGCGTTGCCGATGCGGAGCGGGCAGGTTTTCGCCCCTGCAAACGTTGCCGCCCAAACGAAGCCTCGCTTGCCGAGCGCAACGCGGCGACCGTCGCCGAGCTCTGCCGCTTCATCGAAGGCGCCGGGCAGCCGCCGACGCTGGCCGAGCTCGCCGCGCGAGCGCAGCTCAGCCCGCACCACCTGCATCGCCTGTTCAAGTCGGTCACCGGCGTCACGCCGAAGGCGTACGCGGCAGCGCAGCGGGCCAAGCGCGTGCGGCATGAACTGGCGCGCAGCGAGACCGTGACCGCGGCAATCTACGACGCCGGCTACAACTCCAGCGGCCGGTTCTACGAGGAGTCGGACCGCCTGCTCGGCATGACGCCGACGCAGCTGCGTGCCGGTGGCGCCGGCACCGACATCCGCTTCGCGATCGGCGCGTGTTCTCTCGGCGCGATCCTCGTCGCGCTCAGTGATCGCGGCGTCTGCGCGATCGCGCTCGGCGACGATGCGGACGTGCTCGCTCGCGAGTTGCAGGACCGCTTTCCGAATGCCCGCCTGATCGGCGACGACCCGAGGTTCGACGCGCTCGTCGCGCAAGTCGTCGGCTTCGTCGAAGCGTCTGCGCTGGGGCTCGATCTGCCGCTCGACGTGCGCGGCACCGCGTTCCAGCAGCGCGTCTGGCAGGCCTTGCGCGAGCTGCCTGCGGGCACGACGGCGAGCTACGCCGACGTGGCCGCGCGCATCGGTGCGCCCAAGTCAGTGCGCGCCGTCGCACAGGCCTGCGGTGCGAACACGCTCGCGGTCGCGATCCCGTGCCACCGGGTCGTGCGCACCGACGGCGCGTTGTCGGGCTACCGCTGGGGCGTGGCGCGCAAGCAGGCGCTGATCGCGCGCGAGGCGGCATGAACGCGCGCATCGATGCTGTCGATTGGGCAGGTGTCGGCGACGAGCTCGACGAGCAAGGCAGCGCGACGATCGCCGGCTTGCTCTTGCCAGAACAGTGCCTCGCGCTCGCGGAGATGTACGCGAGCGAGCAAGGCTTTCGCAGCCGCGTCGTGATGGGCCGCCACGGCTTCGGCCGCGGCGAGTACAAATACTTCAGCTACCCGCTGCCCGGCTTCGTCGCGCAGTTGCGCGCGGCGCTGTACCCGAAGCTCGCACCGATCGCGAACCGCTGGCACGAGTCGATGGGTATCGAGGCGCGCTTCCCCGATTGCCACGCCGCCTTCATCGAACGCTGCCACGCCGACGGCCAGACCCGGCCGACGCCGCTGCTGCTGCAGTACGGCGAGGGCGACTACAACTGCCTGCACCAGGACGTGTACGGTGCGCACGTGTTCCCGCTGCAGGTCGTGGTGCTGCTCTCCGAGCCCGGCCGCGATTTCACCGGCGGCGAGTTCGTGATGACCGAGCAGCGCCCGCGCATGCAGTCGCGCCCGCATGTCGTGCCGCTGCGGCAAGGCGACGCCGCCGTGATAGCGGTCCACAACCGCCCGGTGCAGGGCACGCGCGGCGTCTACCGCG
The DNA here is from genome assembly GCA_025351675.1 of Rhizobacter sp. GTDB lineage: Bacteria > Pseudomonadota > Gammaproteobacteria > Burkholderiales > Burkholderiaceae_C > LMDS01. Next base: position 22,853 of record JANXVK010000001.1, on the reverse strand, counting down.
TGAACCTGCGGCACGGCGTGAGCCGCGTGCGCTCGGGCCGTCGGCACACGGCGGGCATCGTGTTTCACGACGCGGCGTGACGGATCAGAACGAGTCCGCACAGATGACCTTCGACCTGTTCGACGCGCGGGGCGATGCCGAACCCGCGGCCGAGCCGTTGGCCGATGGTGCGATGGTGTTGCGCGGCTTCGCGCGGCCGATGCAGGAGGAATTGCTGGCCGACGTGCGAGCCGTGATCGCCGCCGCGCCGCTGCGCCACCTGATCACCCCCGGCGGCCTGCGCATGTCGGTCGCGATGACGAACTGCGGCGCGCTCGGCTGGGTCAGCGACCGGCGCGGCTACCGCTACGACCGGGTCGACCCCGAACGCGGTGCGCCGTGGCCTGCGATGCCTGCATCGTTCACGCGGCTCGCCGCGCAGGCCGCGTCGCGCGCCGGCTTCGAGGGCTTCGTGCCCGATGCCTGTCTGATCAACCGCTACGAACCCGGCGCGAAGCTCTCGCTGCACCAGGACCGCGACGAGCACGACCACGGCGCGCCGATCGTGTCGGTCTCGCTCGGCTTGCCGGCTGTCTTTCTGTTCGGTGGATTGAACCGCGCCGACAAGGCGATGCGAACCCAACTGCGCCACGGCGATGTCGTCGTCTGGGGTGGCCCGTCGCGGCTGCGCTTCCACGGCGTGCTGCCGCTGGCCGAGGGCGAGCATGCGCTGCTTGGGAAACAGCGCATCAACCTGACGTTTCGGCGCGCCGGGCTCATTCACACCCCCTGAGCGGTTCAGCGCGCCGGCGCTCGCCTGGGAGTACCGGGACGGCGAGACGACGCGCTTTCAGCCGATGAGTGGCAGCGTCACCGTCAACAGCAGCGATGCCTGCCAGGCGACCCGACCGAAAGGAGACTTCGATGCAGAAAATTCACCCCTGCCTGTGGTTCGACGGCAATGCCGAAGCGGCGATGAACTTCTACATGGGCATCTTCCCCGACGCGAAGAAGACCGACGTGCTGCTGTGGGGCGACGCCGGTCACGGCCAGAAAGGTTCGGTGCTGACCTGCACCTTCGAGATTGCCGGCCAGACCTTCATGGCGCTGAACGGCGGGCCGCAATACCGGTTCACGCCGGCGGTCTCGCTGGTCGTCAACTGCACGACGCAGGCCGAGGTCGACCACTACTGGGACGCGCTCCTTGCCGGCGGCGGCGCGCCGGTGCAGTGCGGCTGGCTGACCGACCGCTTCGGCGTCTCGTGGCAGATCGTGCCGGAACGGCTCATCGGCCTGCTGCAGGACAAGGATCCGGCGCGCGCCGACCGTGCGATGAACGCGATGATGGAGATGATCAAGCTCGACATCGCGGCCCTGGAGCGGGCTGCGGCGGGTTGACGGACGGCGCCTCGCGCGCACGAGCCGCTGCGCCCGGCGCCTTCGCTCAGTTGCCGACGAAATCGAACGAGGCCGAGCCGTCGCCGTTGTCCTCGATCAGCCGGATGTTCGGGTGGCGCGCGAGGTAGCGCGTCGCCGCGGCGCCGGTGCGAAAGGTCATGGCCACACCAAGCACCGGCTGAACACTCCAATTTCGGTCGACGCTCGGATTCACCGGGCCGGCAACCTGCGCGAGGCAGTCGACGACGATCTGGCGGCTCCCGTCGGGCGAGTCGACGACGTTCGTGCCGTCGAGACCCGGAAAGTTGCCGCCGCCGAACGCGCGGTAGTTGTTGGTCGCGACGATGAATTTGGCATCCGCCGCGACCAGCATCCCGGCCACGCGCAGGTTCTGCACGCGGTGCGCATCGGGCGCCACGCGCTTGCCGTTGCCGTCGTGGCGCGCGGGCTGCGTCAGGTCGAATTGATACGTCACGCCGTCGAGCGTGTCGAAGTTGCAGGAGCGAAAGCCTTCGTCGAGCAGCGGCTGCGTCGCCGCGCCTTTCGGGTCGATGCGCCAAAATTGCTCGGCCGACATCTCGATCCACTCGCGCACTTGCGCGCCGGTCAGCAGCACTGCCTTCGGCGTGTTCGGGTACATGTAGAGGTCAGGGACGTTCCGAAACGCCAGCGTGCCGGCCGGGATGTCGGTGTAGTCGTCCCGCGCATCTCGGGCACGTACTTGCGTGCGGTCGCGGCCATGTCGCGCACGACGACCCGGCCTTCTACATTCGTCTTGCCCCACTGCATGATCTGCGGCGGCACGAAGCCGATCACGCCGACCTTGATCGGGTGCTTCTTGCCCTCCGCATCGATCAGCTCGCGGCGCAGGAACGACCGGCCGTAGTTGAAGTCGTGGTTGCCGAGGTTGGCGGCGTCGTGGCCGAGCTGGTTCGTCGCCTTGCAGGCCGGGTGCACCTGCCCGTCTTTCAGCGGTGCGACCTTCGCGACCACGTCGCCGAGCGGGTTGCCCTGCAGCAGGTCGCCGTTGTCGAACAGCAGGCTGTTCGGCGCCTCGGCGCGCGCCGCCTTGATCAAGGTGATCGTGCGGGCGAGGCCGTACTGGTCGGTCGCCGTGTCTTGGTAGTAGTCGCAGCTCAGCAGGTTCATGTGGAGATCGGTGGTCTCCAGGATGCGCAGCTTGACTCGGGCGGCGGAGGCGGCGCCTGTGGCGAAGAGCGCCGGGCGAGCGCGATGCGGTTCAGTGCTATCGGTCGCCTCTCAGGGCGTTCAGGCAGCCGGCTCGGCAGCAGCCTCGCCTTCCGGCAAATGGATCAGGCCGGTCGTGTAATTGTACTCGAACACCTCGCCGTGCCGGCCCCATTCGATCGCGGTGCGCAGCACGCGCTCGGCCTCGGCGGCGTCGAGCGTTTCGCTGAGCAGGCGCAGGAACGGCTCTTCCGGCAGCTCGCCCGAGGCTTCCTGTTCGAGGCTGTGGCGGATGTGCGCGGCGAGCGGCACGTGCGCGAGCAGTTGCTGGCCGAACAGCGATTGCCGCACTGTGTGTTCGCCGTCGACGTAGCGCCGGCCGAGCGGCGTGAGATGCAGGTCGCCCTGCGCGAGCTGCGCGAGGCCGAGCAGCGAGACGGCTTGCGCGAGCGGCAGCAGCTCGTCGTCGGTGAGTTCGGTTTCCTCGGCGAGCCGCGGCAGGTCGGCACGGCCCTCGAAGGTGTCGCCGGCGAGCAGCTCCAGCAGGCCTTCCATGCGGCCGATGTCGGCCTCGGGCAGGCGCTCGCCGAGCTGCAGCGTGACCGGCTCCTCCGGCGTGCGGCCCCGGCTCGCGCGGCCGACCGTCATCAGCGCGTAGACCTCGTCGATCAGCTGCCGCACCTCGGCGCTCTCGGGGTTGCGCGGGCGCGGCAACTGCACCGCGAGCTGAAAACGAACGCGGCCCGGGTCGCTCGCGAAGATCAGCACGCGGTCGGCCATCAGCACGGCTTCTTCGATGTTGTGCGAGACGACGAGGATCGCTTTCGTCGGCATTGCCTTCGAGGTCCAGAGCTCGAGGATGTCTTCGCGCAGGCGCTCGCCGGTCAGCACATCCAGCGCCGAAAAGGCCTCGTCCATCAGCAGCACCTCGGGCTCGACGACGAGCGCGCGCGCGATGCCGACGCGCTGGCGCATCCCGCCCGACAGTTCGCGCGGCAGCGCACCCTCGAAGCCGGTCAGGCCGATCAGCTTGATCGCGGCCTCGGCGCGGCGCTCGCGTTCGGCGGGCGCGACGCCACGCGCCTCCAGCCCGAGCTCGACATTCGCCTGCACCGTGAGCCACGGAAACAGCGCGAACGACTGGAACACCATGCTGACGCCGCGCGCCGGGCCGTACAGCGGCTGGTCGCGCAGCCGCACCTCACCGGTGTCGGCCGGGATCAGCCCGGCCATGATGCGCAGCATGGTCGACTTGCCCGAGCCGCTCTGGCCGAGCAGCGAGACGATCTCGCCTTCGGCCAGACGGAAGTCGACGCCTTCGAGCACCGAGCGCAAGCGGCCGTCGGCCGACTTGAACGACTTGCCGACATTCTTGAGTTCAACGATGGCGTGGGCCATGGGTCAGTCTTTCAGTCTCTGGTCACTAGAAGTGCAGGCGGTCTTCGGCCATGCGGTAGAGCCGCCGCCAGACGAAGTGGTTCATGCCCATCACGAACACGCACATCACGCCGATGCCGAGCGCGATGCGCGGGAAATCGCCGGTCGTCGTCATCTGGCGGATGTAGCTGCCCAGGCCCTGCGCCTGCAGCGTGGTGTCGCCCCAGGTCACGTACTCGGCCACGATGCTCGCGTTCCACGAGCCGCCGCTGGCGGTGATGGCGCCGGTCACGAAGCTCGGGAACACGGCGGGCAGCAGGTAGCGGCGCCACTTGAGCCAGCCGGAGAGGCCGAGGTTCTGGGCCGCGTAGCGCAGCTCGGTCGGCACCGTCGAGGCGCCGGCGATCACGTTGAACAGGATGTACCACTGCGTGCCCAGCACCATCAGCGGCGAGAGCCAGATGCTCGGGTTCAGCTCCCAGTGCACGATGCCGACGACGACGAGCGGGAACACGAGGTTGACCGGGAATGCGGCCAGAAACTGCGCCACCGCCTGCAGCCGGCCGGCCCAGCGCGGGTTCATGCCGATCCAGATGCCGATGGGCACCCAGACCACCGCGGCGATCGCGATCAGCACCAGCACGCGCAGCATCGTGAAGCAGCCGAGCATGAACACGTGCAGCACCTCGGCGAGGCCGACCTCGGCGTGCACGAAATCGATCAGCCGCCAGACCGCGAGCAGCACCGCGGCCGCGACGAGCGCGTCCCAGGCGCGCGACCACCCGCTGTTCGGCGGCGCGGCGCGGGCGCGGATCGAGGTGCCGTCGTAGCTGCGCTTGAAGACGCGGAACGAGCGCTGCAACACACCGCCCGCGCGCAGGAACATCGCCTGCAGCCGGTCGGTGCGGCGCAGCCACGTGAGCAGCCATGAACTCGGCGCGCTCTCCTGGCTGCCTTCCTCGAAGCGGAACTTGTCGGCCCAGGCCAGCAGCGGGCGGAAGAAGAGCTGGTCGTACAGCGTGATGCCGACGAGCATGCCGAAGATCGCCCAGCCGATCGCGCCGAGGTTCTTCTGCTCGATCGCCAGCGCGATGTACGAGCCGACGCCGGGCAGCTTGATGTCCTGGTTGGCGACCGAGATCGCCTCCGACGCGACCACGAAGAACCAGCCGCCCGACATCGACATCATCATGTTCCACAGCAGTCCCGGCATCGCGAACGGCAGCTCGAGGCGCCAGAAGCGCTGCCAGCCCGAGAGCTGGAACACGGCCGCGGCCTCCTTCAGCTCGCCCGGCACGGTCTTGAGCGACTGGTACATGCTGAACGCCATGTTCCAGGCTTGTGAGGTGAAGATCGCGAAGATCGCCGCGCACTCCACGCCGAACAGGTTGCCCGGGAACAGCAGGATGAACGGCGCCACCGCGATCGCCTGAAACCCCAGGATCGGGATCGACTGCAGGATGTCGAGCAGCGGCACCAGCAGCTTCTCGGCGGCTTTGTACTTCGCCGCCAGCACCGCGAACACGCACGCGAAGACCAACGAGCAGCCCATCGCGATGAACATGCGCAGGGTCGTGCGCATCAGGTAGTACGGCAGCACAACCGGGTCGAGCGTGAGCGGCAGTGTCTCGCCCACCTGATACGGGCGCGCCATCTGCGAGCCGCCGTAGGCGAGCAACACCAGCAGCGCGAGCACGAGCGGCAGCAAGGCCCAGTCCCAGCGGTTGCCGCTGGACTCGACCACCTGACGGGGGAAGAAGCGCTTGGTCGTCATCGGGGCAATTGGGTGGAGCCCCGTTTGGGGCTTGGCGGGACACGCGATTGTCACCGCTGCCGATGACGGCCCTGCAGCGAGTGCAAGCCGGTTTGCACAGCTTTGCGTGGGATCATCGCCGATGTCCCGACGGCACGCCGCCCACCCGAAGCCGCTCGGCATCCCGTCGTTCCTGCGGCACGTCGGCCCCGGCGTGATCACCGGGGCGGCCGACGACGATCCCTCGGGCATTGCGACCTACACCCAAGCCGGGGCGCAGTTCGGCACCGGCGTGCTCTGGACGGTGTTCCTGACGATCCCGTTCATGATCGGCATCCAGCTCGTCCGCGCGCGCATCGGGCGGCAATCCGGGCGTGGCATCGCGGCCAACTTGCGGCTGCACACGCCGAAGGCGTTCGTGCTCGCGATCGTCGGCTTGCTGCTGATCGCGAACACGATCAACATCGCCGCCGACATCGCCGCGATGGGCGAGGCGTTGCAACTCGTGGTCGGCGGCGGTGCGCACGTCCACGCGATGGCATTCGGCGTGATCACCTTGCTGCTGCAGGTGTTCGTTCCGTACCGGCGGCTCGCGCCGATCCTGAAGTGGCTGACGCTGAGCCTGTTCGTCTACGTCGCGACCGCGTTCACGGTGAACATTCCGTGGGCCAAGGTGCTGCACGACCTGGTGCTGCCACAGATCATCCCGAGCTCGGCGTTCTGGATGATGATCGTGGCGATCCTCGGCACCACGATCTCGCCGTACCTGTTCTTCTGGCAGGCCTCGCAAGAGGTCGAGGAAATGCGCCTGCAAGGCGTGACGGCCGGCGGCGAGAGCGATCGGACCCTGCGCCGCGCGAAGCGCCGCATGCGCATGGACACCGTCATCGGCATGGTGTTCTCGAACGGCATCGCGTTCTTCGTGATGCTGACCGCCGCGGTCGTGCTGCACACCGCCGGCGTCACCGACGTGCAAAGCGCCGCACAGGCCGCCGAGGCGCTGCGGCCACTGGCCGGCGACTTCGCGTTCACGCTGTTCTCGCTCGGCATCATCGCGACGGGCCTGCTCGCGGTGCCGGTGCTCGCGTCGTCGGCGGCCTACGCGGTGGCCGAGGCCTTCGGCTGGCCCGAGGGGCTCGAGCGGCACTGGCGCGAGGCGAAGGGCTTCTACGCGATCATCGGCATCGCGACGATCGTCGGCACCGGCCTGGACTTCACGCCGATCGACCCGATGAAGGCGCTCTACTGGAGCGCGATCGTCAACGGCGTGGTCGCGGTGCCGATCATGGTAGCGATGATGATCCTGTCGGGCAACGCCACCGTGATGGGCGCGCTGCCGGTCAAGCGCAAGACGCGCTTCTTCGGTTGGGGCGCGGTGCTGGTGATGCTCGTTGCCGTCGTGATGATGGTGTGGGATCTGCTTCGCTGACTTGAAGGTTCAGCCCGGGAGCTTGGCGGCGAGCAGATCGACCTTCTCGATGTTGGGCGGGCTGGCGAGCAAGGCGTCGGCATTCGCCATTAGCGCCGCGGCGATCTGGCCGGTGAGGTGTGCCTGGCGTCCGGCTTCGTCGGCGAAGGCGTCGAACACGCCGAAAGTCGACGGGCCGAACTTCAGCGCGAACCAGGCGGTGGTGCCCGATTCGGCATTCGCGAGCGGCAGCGCGCTGGCGAGAAAATCGGCGACCGCGGCCTCCTTGCCCGGCTTGGCTTCGAGGCGGACGAACAGTGCGAGCTTGACCATGGTGTGTTCCTTTCGGTGAACTGTCTGACGGGTAGCGAGGCTTGCAGTCTGGTGGCGCAACGGCATCCCGGACAGTGGCTGAAACGACAATATTGCTATCATTTCTGCCATGCGAATTCATCTGCTGGTGCTCGATCGCGTGTTCGATCTCGGCCTTTCCGCGCTGACCGACACGCTCGCCACCGCCAACGAACTCGCGGCGACCCTGCCCGACGCGCCGGCGCCGATCGAGTTCACGCTCGTCGGCGTGCGGCGCCGCGTGCGCACCGCGCAGGGCTTGACGGTGCCGGTCGTTCCGGCCGAGAGCGTGACGCAACCCGACGCGGTGCTGGTGCCCGCGATCGGTGCGAAGATGCCCGACACGCTCGCCGCACGCCTCGCCGAGCGCGACGTGGCCGATGCGGTCACGTTGCTGCAGCGCTGGTCGCGGGGCTCCGCGTCGATCGGTGCGGCCTGCACCGGCACCTTCCTGCTGGCCGAGAGCGCGCTGCTCGATGGCCACCGCGCCACCACTTCGTGGTGGCTCGCGCCGATGTTTCGCCAGCGCTACCCGCGCGTCGCGCTCGACGAGTCGCGCATGCTCGTCAACTCGGCCGGCTTCACGACCGCCGGCGCGGCGATGGCGCACCTCGATCTGGCGCTCAGCGTCGTGCGTGGCCAAAGCCCGGCGCTGGCCGCGCTCGCAGCGCGCTACCTGCTGGTCGAGGCAAGGGGCTCGCAGGCCGAGTTCGTGATCCCCGATCACCTCGCACATGCCGATCCGGTCGTCGAGCGCTTCGAGGGCTGGGCGCGCGGGCGTTTGGCCAGCGGCTTCTCGCTCGGCGATGCGGCGCGCGCGGTCGGTGCCAGTGAGCGCACGCTCGCGCGGCGGCTTCATGCCGTGCTCGGCAAGACGCCGCTGTCGTATTTTCAGGACCTGCGCGTCGAGCGCGCGCTGCATTTGTTGCGCACCGGCAGCGCAAGCGTCGACCAGATTGCCTCGCAGATCGGCTATGCCGATGGCGTGACCTTGCGCAGCCTGCTGCGGCGCAAGCTCGGCAAGGGCATGCGGGAGTTGCGCGCGAGAATTTATTGAGCGCCCGTTCCCCCGTGGGAATCAAGCAACGTGGCCAAGCCACGTTTGCTTGAGAGGATCGGACGCCGCGACGACGACGCAGGTCGCGCCTCGCCGAGGAGGGCGTCTCTGCCTACAGAGCCACGGGGCGCCCTGAGATACCAGATCGAGGCGCCCCCGATATAGTCATGCAACATGACAGAAGCCGAAGCAGAGCGCTTTGAAGTCGGGCGACGCGCTCGGAATCCGTCCGCCAATGCGCGCTCTTCGCGAGCGAGCCCGTGATCTTTGACGAGACATCGGCGCGCCGCCGAGAAGTGGATCTCGAAGAACAGCAGCGCCTCTCGCTTCTTGCCGAGTTGGGCGTGCTTGACACCGAGCCCGAGCCCGGATTCGACGCGCTCGCGCATGCCGCCGCCACGTTGACCGGCTGCCCCATCGCGCTGCTCAGCTTGGTCGATGGCGAGCGCCAGTGGTTCAAGGCTCGCGTGGGCCTTGAAGAAACGCAGGCGCCACGCGACCTGTCGTTTTGCAGCGAAGCCATCCGGACGCCTGGCCTGATGGAGGTACGCGATGCCGCGGCCGATCTGCGTTTTGCCACCAACCCGTTGGTCGCCGGGCGCCCGAACATCCGCTTCTACGCAGGTCAGCCCTTGACGGTAGATGGCGTCCGCATCGGCACCTTGTGTGTCGTCGACACCAAACCACGCGAACTCCAAGCTGCCGAGCGCGAAGCGCTGCAAGACTTGGGCGCTGCGGCTTCGGCGATGCTCACCGAGCGCCGAAAGCGCGCGGTGTCTGCCGAGCAGCAACATCGCCTGACCGAATTCGCCATGGTGGCCGGCGACTGGTTGTGGGAAACGGATGAGCGGCACCGCATCGTCTGGATGTCTTGCGCCTACGGCAATCACCCGGCCCTGCCCGAGCCATGGTTGATCGGACAGCCGATGGCCGACGGCTTGGTCATCGATGCCCCCGCCGATTTGCCGAACCCGCCCACCACGCTGCACCGGCTGTTCGAGAAGAAACTCGGATTCGCGCGCGCCCTCGTGCAGTGCGAGATCGCTGGCAAACAGCGCTATCTGTCGCATTCGGCGGTGTGCCGGCGCGACCGGTCGGGTCGGTGGAACGGCTACCGCGGCATCACGCGCGACATGACTGCAAGCATGGCTGCCGACAGCGCGCAGCGAGAGGCGGCGACCTTGCTTGCCGATCTTTCTGCGCAAGTGCCGGGCGTGATCTTCCAGTTGCGGCTTGATCGTGGCGGGCGCATGAGCTTTCCGTTCGCAAGCAGCCGCGTCAACGACGTGTGCGAACTGAGCACCAGCCGCGTCCTCGCGAATGCAAAGATCGTACTGGCTCGCTGCCACCGCGCCGACGTCCGCCGCGTGATGCATTCGCTTCGCGAGTCTGCGCTGCGGCTCGACTTGTGGCAGCAGACTTTTCGGATGGTGCTGCCGCGCGCGGGTGAACGCACGCTGATGGTTCATGCCGAGCCCAGGGCCGGTGAAGGTGGTGGCGTGCTCTGGCATGGGCTGTTGACGGACGTGACCGAGCAGATCCTTGCGGCCCGCCAATTGCAGCAGCTGACCCTCGCGCAAGTCAACGCCGAGAAGGCGGTCGAAGTTCGCAGCGAGTTCATGTCGCGCGTCAGCCACGAACTGCGCACGCCACTCAACGCCATTCTCGGCTTCGCCCAAATGCTGCGTATCGCGGGGCCGTCGCAGCCCGGTGAGTCCATGCTGAGTTCGGTACTTCACATCGAAACCGCGGGTGCCCATCTTTTGACGCTTGTCAACGACATGCTGGACTTGTCCAGCATGGACGCAGGTCGCCTGAACCTGACGGTTCACCCGGTCTCGCTGGCGCCCTTGGTCGACCGCTGCATGGCGCTTCTTGAGCCGCTCGCGCGGCAGCACGGCATCGCGCTCGAAGCCCACGTCGAACCGCGGCTTCCGACCGTGCTCGCCGATACGCGGGCCGTCAGACAACTGCTGTTCAACCTGATCGGGAACGCAGTGAAGTTCTCTCACTCGGGCGGCGTCGTGCGCCTGGAGCTGAGGCACAACGCATCTGCGGCGCAGGTCACGCTCGCCATCATCGACACCGGACCGGGCATTGCGCCAGAAGACTTGGCTTCGCTGTTCGAGCCCTTCACCCGACTCCGGTACGGTCGAGTCAACGCGAAAGGGACGGGCTTGGGGTTGTCGATCAGCCAGAAGCTGGCGTGGGCCATGGGCGGAACGATCGGCGTCATGTCTGTGCCCGGTCAAGGGACGACCTTCACGGTCGCGCTGCCAGTCGACGGCCGCCCTGCCGTCGAAGCTGCCGACGACGTGGCTTTTGGTGACTTCCACCTGCCGAATCCGAGTGGAGGTCGGGGCCCGGCGATCGTTCTGTACATCGAAGACGAGCCCGTCAACGCGTTGCTGATGCAGGCCATTTTTGAATCGCTGCCCGATGTCGGCCCACGGCTGCTGGTCGCGCGGGATGGGGCAGAGGGCTTGCGCGTTGCCGGCACGCAACTTCCTGACCTGATCTTGCTCGACATGAGCCTTCCGGATCAAGACGGGCTCAGCGTGTTGCGCTCGCTGCGCAGCGACGCCGCCACGGCAGGAATCCCGGTGATCGCAGTCAGTGCCGATGCGTTGCCGGAACAGATTCGCACTGCGCTTGAAGCGGGCATGGATGCCTACTGGACGAAACCGCTCGACCTGCGGAAAGTGAAGGCGGAACTCGCGCGCCGGTTCCAGTCGCCCGGTGCCGCGACGGGGCAAGCTCCTTGACAGATCTTGCACCCGCCCAGTGCCGGGGCCCGGGAAGGCAAGGTGGCATGGCGAGTGCACGCTGCGACGCATGTCGCCCGCCACCGCTCCGCTGATTCCGCCGGCTACGGCGCAAGAGCCCGCGCGGGCGTGGACGCAGCGTCCGCAGCTGCTGCTCGAATCGACCGGCGAAGGCCTCTTCGGCATCGACGCCGACGACCGCTGCACCAGCATCAACCGTGCCGACGCGCAGACGCCGGGTTGGACGACCGATCAGGTGCTCGGCAAGAACATGCACGACCCGATCCACCACACGCACGGCGACGGCGAACCCGATTCCCGATGCGAAATCGGGCGATGGGGCGGTGCAGGGCGCGGTCGTGACCTTCGTCGACATTGCCGAGCGTCAGCCGCAGGCGTTCGGTTGACGGATGAGCACCTGGTCGAACTGATCAGCGGCATTCAGGACGAGTTGCCAGGCTGCGGATACCGACGCGCCACCTGCCAACTGCGTCGCGCAACCATGCCGTCAACCACAAACTCGTCGCGCGTGTCATGGCCGAGCATGGCTTGGGGATCAAGCGGCGGCGCCGCTTCGTTCGCACCACCGACAGTGATCACGACGAGCCGATCTTCCCCTACCTCTACCGCAATGGCATTCCTGCCAAGCCCGATTTGCCGGTCGGATGGTCCGTCGCAAACGAAACCAACCCGGCGGTCAGTCGGCTGAATGGCAGTTGCGCTGTAACAATCAGGCGAGCCGGCGGCGGGTCTTCGGGAGCTCCGCCGGCTCGACCTCCACGGCCGCCTCGACGGCGGCCGGATCCTCGAGCAGCGCCGCGGCTGGCGCGCTCGAGAGCGAGCGCTCCAGCATTTCGGTCAGCGCGTGGGCGATCTGTGCCCCCGACCAGCTGCCGTTCGGGCGGTACCACTTGCGGCTCCAGTTGAGCGCGCCCAGCATCATGAAGATCGCCAGCTTCGGGTCGCAGCGCACGATGCTGCCGTCAGCGATGCCCTCGACGACGAACTCGCGCAGGCCCTGCTCGAACTGGTCGCGGCGCTTGACGATCGCCCGCACGTGCGCCGGCTTCATCGCGTTTTCCTCGAGCAGGACGACATAGCCGCCCTCCTGGCCGAGCATCATCTCGAGGTAGTGGCGCAGCGTCAGCGTGAGCCGCTGAAGGCCGGTACCCGGCGTGGCCTGAGCCTTGTGCAGGCTTTCGACCGCACTGTCCATCGCCGCCGCGTGGCAGTAGTAGAGGAGATCCTCCTTGCTCGGCACGTAGGTGTAGAGCGCTGCCTTGCTGACGCCGAGCTTCTTGGCGATCTCGGTCAACGAGGTGCCGTGGTAGCCGCGCCGGTTGAACGAGGCCGCCGCCTCGCGCAGGAGAACCTCGCGCTTGCGATCGAACTGCGCACTGGGAACCGGCACCGCATCTTTCCACGCCGCCATCGTCGTGTCCTCCTCGAGTCGAGCGCCGTCGCCACACGGCGCTTCGCGCAAAAGCCTAGTGTACCCACTGCCCAGGGAAATCCAGCATCGGTCAGACAACTGACCGTACGGTTAATCTGTTGACGCGTGAGTCAGCAAGTCTCTAGAATCGAGGCACTGGACGGCCGATTCGACGAAGCGGGCCGGCGCAGGCTTCGGGGCTGGCGCGGCATCAAGCCCGTGCGGCCACCTTTGCGGGCGGGGAGTCCGCCGGACACATCAGGAGACGACATGAATACTTACCGGAAGGTCGCGGCCAGCGCCGCGCTCGCAGTCTTGGCCTCGGCGGCCGTGCTGGTCGCGCCGATGTCGGCATTCGCCGCCGACGTCAAGGTCGGCTCCACCGGCCCGCTGTCCGGCTCGCTGTCTCTGCTCGGGCAGGGCGTGCGCGACGGCGTCCAGGTCTACTTCGACTACATCAATGAACAAGGCGGTGTCAACGGCCGCAAGATCGACTTCATCTCGGAGGACGACGGCTACGAGCCGATGCGCGCGGTCGCCTCGGCCAAGAAGCTGATCGAGCAGGACAAGGTCATCGCGCTGGTCGCACCGGTCGGTACCCCCAGCAACGCGGCGATGATCCCGTACGTCGAAGAACGCAAGGTTCCGCTGTTCGCCCCGTACGCGTTCAGCCACACCCTGACGACGCCGGTCAAGCGCTACGTCTTCACGACCTTGCCGGAAGTGCGGGTCCAGGCGAGCCTGCTCGGCGACTACCTCGTGACGCAGCTCAAGCACAGCAAGATCGCGGTCATCTACCAGAACGACGACTTCGGGCAGGACGCCGTGGTCGGGTTCGAGGCGCGGATGAAGAAGCACGGCGTGCCGCTCACCAAGCTGCCGTTCGACCGCGGCTCGACCAACTTCAGCGGCGTCGTCGCGCAGGCTCGCCAGGCCGGCGCGGAAGACGTGGCGTTCTTCGGCATCCCGCGCGACGCGGCACTGATCATGAAAGAGGCCGCCAAGATGGGCTGGAAGCCGCAGTTCAGTGGTCACAGCGCACTCGGCGACCCCCAGACCTTCACGCTGGCCGGCCAGCAGCTGGTCGACGGCGCGATCGCGGTCGCCGTGATGGAGCCGCTGGATTCCACCAAGCCGCAGGTGGCTGAGTTCCTCGCGCGCCAGAAGAAGTACCTGCCGAAGACCACGCCGACGACCTACAGCATGCACGGCTACAACGCCGCGATGATCTTCGTCGACGCGCTGAAGCGCGTGCAGGGCGAGCCGACGAGCGAGAAGATCGTCGCCGAGCTCGAGAAGATCAAGGGCCTGAACACCGGCTTGATGGGACCCGTGGCCTTCACGCCGGGCGAGCATGCCGGCAGCCAGTCGGCCGCCTTCATGCGCGCCAAGGACGGCAAGTGGGCGATCGTGACCGAGTGGGTCGCGGCCAATTGAGCATCGACAAGCGCGCTGCGCTGGGCGAAGCGCTTGCCGCGGTTCGCGACGGCCACCGCGTCGCCTTCGGCGGCATGACGCTGTATCGCCGCCCGGTCGCCGCCGCGCTGGCGCTGGCCGCGGCCGGCCGCACCGGGCTCGAGCTCGTCTCGCTCACCGGCGGGCTCGAAACCGACCTGCTGATCGGCGCGGGCTGCGTGCGGCGCGTGCGCAGCTGCTACGTCGGCCTCGAGGTCGTCGGCTTCGCGCCGCACTTCACCCGCGGCGTGCAGCAGGGCACGCTCGAGATGGTCGAGGAAACCGAGTACACGCTGAGCTATGCGGTGCAGGCGGCGACCATGCGGGTTCCGTTCCTGCCGATGCGCGGCGATCTCGCGCGCACCGACCTGCTGCGCGTGCGCCCCGACCTGAAGACCTTCACCTGCCCGCTGACGGGCACGACGCTGATCGCGATCCCCGCCCTGCGCGTTGACGTCGCGATCCTCCACGCCACCGCGGCCGACCGCTTCGGCAACTGCCACCTGCGGGGCCAGCTCGCGCTCGATCCGCATCTCGCGACCGTCGCCGACGTCACGATCGTCACCGCCGAGCGCATCGTCGACACCGCCGAGCTGCGGGCGATGGGCGGCGTGCAGCTGAGCGGCGTGTTCGTGACCCACGTGGTCGAGGCGCCCGGCGGCAGTCTGCCGACCTCGTGCGTGCCGCACCAGCGCCTCGACGTCGCGGCGGTGCTCGACTACGCCGACGCCGCGGCCGACCCGGCGGCATGGTCGCACTGGCTCGCCGACGCGACCGCCCGACACGCCTCTGCGGAGGCCTTCGCATGAGCATGAGCATGAGCATGAGCATGAGCATGACTTCGGCACACCCGGCGAGCGATCTGCGCCTGTCGGCGCGGGAACGCAGCCAGACCGACCAGATGGTCGTGACGATGGCGCACCTGATCGAGGACGGCGACTTCCTCGCCGAGGGCATCGGCACGTTCTTGCCGACCGCCGCCTACATGCTCGCCAAGCACACCCATGCGCCGAACTGCACGAGCCTGTGCCCGAACGGCAACTCGCTGATGTCGGGCACGCGCACGCTGACGCTCGGCCACGACGAGTTCGACACCGTGCCGCGCGCCGAAGTCTGGCTCGACTACATGCAGATCAATCTCATGTACATGCCGGCGATCTTCCTCGGCGGCCGGCCGCGCTGGACCGAGTTCATGCGCCCGGCGCAGATCGATCCGATGGGCGCCACGAACAATGTTTGCATCGGCCCGCACGAGCGGCCGAAGGTCCGCTTCCCCGGTGCGGCCGGGATCCCCGACGCCTCGACGGCGGCGCGCCGGTTCTACTACTACGCACCGCGCCACACGCGCCAGCTGTTCGTGCCGACGCTCGATTTCTGCAGCGGTGCCGGCCATCCGGGCACGGCCGACGGCAATCCGCGCACGGTGGTCGTCGTCACCAACCTCGCGGTGCTCGCGAGCGGTCCGACGGGGCGCTTGCGGGTGACGCACCTGCACCCCGGCGTGAGCCGCGGCGAAGTGTCCGAGGCCACCGGCTTCGACCTCGACTGGGCCCCCGAGCTCGTCACGTCGACGCCGCCGACCGACGACGAAATCGAGCGCCTCGACCGCACGATCGACCCGCGCGGCCTGCGCTTCCTCGAGGTCCTGACCGGCACGGCGCGGCGCGAACGCCTGCGCGCGCTGGCGAGCCAGGACGTGGCGGCATGATCACGCAACTGATCATCGGCGGGCTCGCCTCCGGCAGCCTCTACGCGCTGATCGGCATCGCGATCGTGCTGGTGCTGCAGGCGACCGAGGTGCCGAACTTCGCACAGGGCGAGATGGCGATGTTCGCGACCTTCGTCGCCTACACGCTGCTCACGACCTACGGCCTCTCGTGGTGGCTGGTACTGCCGCTGACCCTCGCCTTCGCCGCCGTGCAAGGGGTGATCGTCCAGCAGGTCGTGATCCGGCCCCTGCTCGGCGCGCCGATCATCAACGCGGTGATCGCGACGCTGGGCCTGAGCCTGGCGCTGCACAGCGTCGCCGGGATGATCTGGGGCAACCAGACCAACGTGCTGCCGAGCCCGGTCGCGAACCTGCAACCGTTCCAGCTGTTCGGCGTCAACGTCTCGCCCGACAGCGCGCTGACGATCGTGGTCTCGGTCGTGATGATCATTCTGTTCACGCTGATCCTGCGCCACACGCGTGCCGGCATCGCACTGCGCGCGGCGAGCCAGAACCAGTCGGTCGCCAAGCTGATGGGCATCGCCGTCAGCCGTTCCTTCGCGCTCGCCTGGGCGATGGGCGCAATGGCCGGCGCCGTCGCCGGCATCCTGGTGGCGCCGATCCTGTTTCTCGACGTCAACCTGATGGGCACGCTGTTGATCAAGGGCTTCGCCGGCGCGGTGCTCGGCGGCCTGTCGAGCCTCGGCGCGGTCTTCGTCGGCGGGCTGCTGCTCGGCATCGTCGAGAACCTGCTCGGCGCCTACGTGTCGGGAACGTTCAGCGAGGCACTTTCTTTCACGCTGATCATCGTCGTGCTGATCGTCGCGCCGAACGGCATCTTCGGCCGCGTAAAGTCGCAGAAGGTCTGAACGATGGACCACTCGTCATCCCCCTCCCGGGCCCTGTCTTCGTCGCGTCGCGACCGCCTGCTGGTCGGCGCGGCCGTGCTCGCCGTCGGTGCGATGGCCCTGTTCGCCGGCGGCTATTTCGTCTACCTGCTGAACCTGATCGGCATCTTCAGCCTGGTCGCGATCGGCCTCAACATGCTGATCGGCTTCTCGGGCCAGACCAGCCTCGGCCACGCCGGCTTCTTCGCGATCGGCGCGTACGCATCGGGCATCCTCGCGCAGCGCCTGGGCCTGCCGTTCTGGCTCGCGATCCCGCTGGCCGCCGCGCTCGCGACGCTGATTGGCGCGGCGATCGCGCTGCCGGCGCTGCGCTTGAAGAACCTGTACCTCGCGATCGCCACGCTCGGCTTCGGCATCGTCGCGCAGAAACTCATCTTCGAGTGGCGCACGGTCACCGGCGGCGGCGCCGGGCTGCAGGTGCCGACACCGACGCTGTTCGGCATGCCGCTGGCCGAAGGCAGCCGCATGACCTGGGTCATCTGGGCGACCGTGCTGGCCGGAACGTGGGCCGCGTCGCAACTCGCGAGCGGGCGCACCGGCCGGGCCCTGATCATGCTGCGCGAGAGCGAGGCTGCGGCCGGCTGCACCGGTATCCACGTCGCCCGCTACAAGGTCGTCGCGTTTGCGCTGAGCGCGTTCTACACCGCGGTCGCCGGCGGCCTCTATGCGAACCTGGTCCGCTACATCAACCCCGAGAGTTTCTCCGTCAACATGTCCATCATGTTTCTCGCGATGATCGTGATCGGCGGCCTGGGCAGTGTTCGCGGCGCCTTGCTGGGGGCGGCGTTCTACGTCGTGATACCCGAGGCGGTGCGCGGCTTCAAGGACGCTCCGGGCCTGATCTTCGGCCTGTCGTTGATGCTCGTGATGATCCTGCTGCCGGGTGGCCTGATCAGCCTGTTCCGCAAGCGCAAGGCGGCGAGCGCATGAGCCTGCCGGCGTTCGACGGCGACGCACAGGACGCGGCGCGCACCACGCTCGTCGTGCAGGGGCTCGGTGTCGACTTCGGCGGCGTCCGGGCGCTGCAGAACGTCACGCTCAGCGTCGGCGCGGGGCAGATCGTCGGCCTGATCGGTCCGAACGGCGCCGGCAAGAGCACGCTGCTCAACTGTATCTCGGGCATCACCCGCCCGACCACCGGCACGGTCCGGCTCGGCGACGTCGAACTCAGCGGGCGCCGCCCCGACCAGATCGTCGACATGGGGCTCGGTCGGGTCTTCCAGCACCCGCAGGTCATCGCCGAGCTCAGCGTGCTCGACAACCTGCTCGTCGCCTGCCACCGGCGGCTGCGCTACTCGGTCCTTGCCGAAATGATCGGCCTGCCCGGCGTGCGCCGCGCCGAAGATGCGGCGCGCGCCGAAGCGCTCGCGGTCGCGCGCCGGATCGGCCTGGCCGGCAGCCTCGACGTGCTGACCGGCAGCCTCCCGTACGGCCACCGCAAGCTGCTGGAGCTCGGCCGCGTGATCCTGATGGGCGCCCGGTTGCTGCTGCTCGACGAGCCGATCGCGGGCCTGAACGAGGGCGAGATCGAACACCTCGCGAACCTCGTGCTGTCGCTGCGCACCGAAAGCGGCCTTTCGATCCTGCTGGTGGAGCACAACATGGGGCTGGTGCGGCGCCTTTGCGATCGCGCGGTCGTTCTCGATGCGGGACAGGTGATCGCCGAGGGCACGCCCGACGCGGTGCTGAACGACCCGCGGGTGCTGCTGGCCTACCTCGGCGAGGTCGATGAAGATGCTTGAAGTCTCGGGCCTTTCGGTCAGTTACGGTCCGATCGCCGCGCTGCGCGATGTCTCGCTGCGCGTCGCCGAAGGACAGCTGGTCGGCATCCTTGGCGCCAACGGCGCCGGCAAGACGAGCCTGCTGCGCGCGATCAGCGGTCTGGTCCGCGCGGGCGCCGGTTCGATCCGTTTCGGCGGTGCCGAGATCGGCCCGGTCAAACCGGACGAGATCGTGCGCCGTGGCATCGTCCACGTGCCCGAGGGCCGGGGCATCTTCCCGGACCTGACGGTGAGCGAGAACGTGCTGGTCGGCGCGCACTCGCGCCGCGCCAGCGCCGAGATCGCCGCCGACTACAAACGCATGCTCGAGATGTTCCCGTCGCTCGCGCGGCGCGAAAACCAGGACGGCTCGACCCTCAGCGGTGGCGAGCAGCAGATGCTCGCGCTGGCACGCGCGCTGATGGGGCGGCCCAAGCTGCTGCTGGCCGACGAGGTCAGCCTCGGCCTCGCGCCGGTGATCACGAAGCAGGTCTTCGGCCACCTGCAGGCGTTGCGCGAGCAGGGCATGACGATCCTCGTGGTCGAGCAGAACGCCAACCTCTTGCTGAAGATGGCCGACTACATCTACGTGCTGAAGCAGGGCCGCGTCGCGCTCGAAGGCAAGGCCTCGGAGATGGCTTCGCACCGTGAGCTGACAGAAGCCTACCTCGGCGAGTGAACACGAAAGCAGTGGGGCCGATGCGCGACTACGAACTCGAAGAACGAACCATCGGTCGGATCCTCGCCGACAAGGCCGAGCGCACCGGCGACCGCACGTTCCTGATCTGGCAAGGCAAGAAGACCAGCTATCGCGAGCTCGAGGTGATGACCAATCGCTACGCGAACGGCTTCGCCGCGCATGGCATCCAGCATGGCGACCATGTCGCGGTGATGCTGCCGAACTGCCTCGAGTTCTTCGGCGTCGTCTGGGGCCTCGGCAAGCTCGGCGCCGTCGCGGTGCCGCTGAACACCGCGGCGAAGGGCGACATGCTGCGCTACTTCATCGACCAGTCGGACGCCAGCTGCGTCGTCGTCGACGACGAGTGGGTCGACCGGGTCGCCGCGATCGCCGCGCAGTTGCCGAAGGTCCGCAGCTACGTCTATCGCGGGCCCAAGCCGATCGCGGCCTGCGGCGTCGGCAGCGCTGCCGCGCCGGCGCGTGCGCTGGGCGAGCTGGAGTCGGCCGATGCATCGCGGCCGCCGCTCGACCGGGTGCGCCACGACGACACCCACCTCATCATGTACACCTCGGGCACGACCGGGCCGTCGAAGGGCGTGATGTGCCCGCATTCGCAGGGTCAGGCGGTCGGCCGCTCGCTCGCACTCGACTACGGTTACCGGCCGGACGACGTCCTCTACACCTGCCTGCCGCTGTTCCACGGCAACGCGATCTGGTACAGCTGCTACGCGGCGCTCTGGGCCGACGCGGCGATCGCGCTGGCGCCGCGTTTCTCGGCGAGCGGTTTCTGGGACGACATCCGCGCAAGCGGCGCGACCCAGTTCAACACGCTCGGCGCGATGACCAACATCATCTGGAAATTGCCGCCGGGGCCGCACGAGCGCGCCACCGGATTGCGCCTGTGCATGGCGGTGCCGGCGCCGAAAGAAATCTACGCCGAGCTGCAGGCGCGTTATGGCGTCACGCTGACCTCCGTCTACGCCATGACCGAGAACTTCGCGATGACCCGCTTCACGCCCGACGACCCGCCCGAGAAGGCCGGCTCGGCCGGCTCGCCGCGCGGCGCCTGCGAGCTTCGCATCGTCGACGACGAGCAGCGCGACTTGCCGGCCGGAGAGGTCGGCGAGATCTGGATGCGGCCCCTGATCGCCGGCGCGATGATGAAGGGCTACTACAAGATGCCGGTCGAGACGGCGCGCGAGTTCGTCGACGGCTGGTTCCGCACCGGCGACCGTGGCTATCTGGATGCCGACGGCTACCTGTATTTCGTCGACCGCAAGAAGGAAGCGATCCGCCGCCGCGGCGAGAACATCTCGGCCTACGAGGTCGAGCTGATCCTGTCGCGTCATCCGTCGATCCTCGAGGTCGCGGCGATCCCGGTCGCCTCCGAGATGAGCGAGGACGACGTGATGGTCTACGTCGTCACGAAGCCCGGCGAGGCGCTCAGCCATGTCGAGGTGGTGCGTTTCGCCGCCGAGCACATGAGCTATTTCATGGTCCCGCGCTTCGTCGATTTCATCGACGTGCTGCCGAAGACCGCGAGCGAGAAGATCGAGAAGTACAAGCTGAAGCAGGACGCGCAGGCGCGCCGCGCCGGGCTGTGGGATCGTGAGCGCGAAGGCATCGAGGTCAAGCGTTGAAGCGCTGCCACCGGACTATCCGATGAGCGAAGCCGCGCCCCTCGTCGTCAGCCGCTCGGGCCCGGTCGGCATCGTCGAGCTGGCGCGACCGGAGAAGTTCAACAGCCTGTCGATCGCGTTGACCGAAGGCCTGCAGGCCGCGCTCGACGATTTCGAGCGACCCGGCTCCGGCATCCGCGCGGTGCTGGTGCGGGCCCAGGGCAAGAATTTCTGCACCGGCGCCGACCTCGACGAAGTGCTGGCGTTGCGCGGCGATGCCGAGCAGGTGCGGCGCTTCATCGGCCCGGCGCACCGGGCCTTGCGCCGCTTCGAGGCCAGCCCGCTGCCGATCGTCGCCGCCTGCCAGGGCCTGGCGCTGGCCGGCGGGCTCGAGCTGATGCTGGCTTGCGACGTCGCTTTCGCCGCGCAGGACGCGCGCTTCGGCGACCAGCATGCTCAGTACGGCTTGCTGCCGGGATTCGGCGGCAGCCAGCGCCTGCCCCGCATCGTCGGCATGCGGCGCGCCCTCGATCTGTTCTTCAGCGCCCGCTGGATCGACGCCGACATCGCGCTGCAATGGGGCCTGGTGAACTATGTCGTCGCGCCGGAAGCGCTCGCCGACGCGGCGCTCGACTACTGCCGCCTGCTCGCGACGCGCAGCCGGCCCGGGCTGGCAACGATGAAGCGGTTCGCGCGCGCGGGCCTCGAAGGCTCGCTCGATGCCGGCCTCGCGCTGGAGGAGGCGTCGGTCATCGACGGCCTGCTGCACGACGACGCCAGCGAAGGCCTGGCGGCATTTCGCGCCCGGCGCCCGCCGCGCTTCGGAGCCTGAGCCGATGACGCCGCAGGCGCACGGGGCCGGCGCCTACCTGGAGGCGCTGGCCGCCCATGCCGACATCGATGCGGGCGCCGTCCTACCGCCGACCGAGCGCCGGATCGAGATCGGTGGCGGCGCCTTCCGCTACCTCGACTGGGGCCCGGCCGATGCGCCGGCGATCGTGCTGCTGCATGGCGGCGGCCAGTCGGCGCACACCTGGGACGCCTGCTGCCTGCTGCTCGCGCGGCGCTACCGCTGCTTCGCACTCGACCAGCGCGGCCACGGCGACTCGGACTGGTCCGCCGACGGCGCCTACGACTTCGACGACCATGCGCGCGACGTCGCGGGCTTCATCGATGCGCTGGCTCTGCGCGCGCCGCTGCTGATGGGCATGTCGATGGGCGGCATCAACGCGACCGCGTACGCCACGCACCACGCCGCGAAGCTGCGCGCGCTGGTCTCGGTCGACGTCGGGCCTGACGTCCGCACCGAGGCGGTCGAGCGCCTGATGCGCGGCATGGGCGCATACCGCTATTTCGCCAGCCCGGCGGACGCCGCCGCGCGCCTCTCCGGCCTCGGCGCGCGGCGCCCGCGTGAACTGCTGCAGGCGACGCTGGCGCACAACCTGCGGCAGGAAAGCACCGATCGCTGGACCTGGAAATACGACCCGCGCACGCTGAGCGAGCGCACGACGGCGGAGATCCTGGAGCCGCGCCAGGCGCTGTGGGCGCGACTTTCGGCGATCACCTGCCCGACGCTGGTGATTCGCGGCGCCGACAGCGAGATCTTCGCGCCGGCCGACGCCGAACGGTTCACGCGGGCGCTGCCGCACGGACGCTGCGTCACGGTGCCGGCTGCGCGCCACTCGGTGCAGACCGACAACCCGAAGGGCCTCGTCGCTGCCATCGAGGCGTTCGACGCCAGCCTGTGAGCGGCGCTTGTCGCGGGCCGGCAGCGGGCGCCGCCGGCTGCCGGCCGTCACCAGCGATCGAATGTCGGCGGCCGCTTCTCGGCGAACGCGCCCATGCCTTCCTTCCATTCGTCGCCGCCGACGAGGATAGACAGCGCCTCGATGCCGAAGCGACGCGCGGTGCGCAGGTCGGCTTCTTCGCTGACGTAGATGCTCCGCTTCGACTGCGCGACCGCGCGCGGCCCGAGCTGGCGCAACTCGACCGCGAGGTCGATCGCGGTCTGCAGCA
>JANXVK010000650.1 GCA_025351675.1 Rhizobacter sp. | reverse complement strand
GCGCGCCGAGATGCTCGAGGTACTGCGCACCGACTACATCAAGTTCGGCCGGGCCCGTGGCCTTTCCAATCGTGCCATCCACTTCGGCCATGCTCTCAAGAACACGCTGGTGCCGGTGATCACGATCACCGGTTTGCAGCTCGGCGGGCTGATCGCGTTCGCGATCATCACCGAGACGGTATTCCAGTGGCCCGGCATGGGGCTGCTGTTCATCCAGGCGGTGACCTTCGCCGACATTCCGGTGATGGCCGCGTACCTGTGCCTGATCGCGCTGATCTTCGTGCTCATCAACCTCGCGGTTGACATGCTCTACTTCGTCGTCGACCCGCGCCTGCGCGCCGAGAAATCGACCGCCGGCCACTGACCTGTTTTTGTCGCATCCACTTTCGCCAGAAAACCGCCATGAACCTTAATAAAACGCTCTTGATCACCGCGCTTGCAGTCGCCGCCGGCGCGGCGCAGGCCGTCACGCTGCGCGTGTCGAACCAAGGCGACGTGCAGTCGATGGACCCGCACTCTCTGAACGAGTCGCTGCAGCTCAGCTTCATGGGCAGCGTCTACGAGTCGCTCGTGACGCGCGGCAAAGACATGTCGGTGCAACCGCTGCTCGCGACCAAATGGTCGCAGACCTCGCCGACGGTCTGGCGCTTCGAGCTGCGCAAGGGCGTCAAGTTTCACGACGGCACACCATTCACGGCCGACGACGTGATCTTCAGCTTCAAGCGCGCGGCCGATGCCGGCAGCGACATGCGCGGCTACGTGGCGCCGATCAAGGAGGTGCGCAAGGTCAGCGACAGCGTCGTCGACATCGAGACGCTGACGCCGTTCCCGATCCTGCCCGACACGCTGACCGTGTTCGCGATGATGAGCAAGACCTGGTGCGAGCAGAACAAGGCCGAGCGTCCGGTCGATCGCCGCAAGGGCGTCGAAAACACCGCCAGCTTCAAGGCCAACGGCACCGGGCCGTTCCGCCTGAAGGAGCGCCAGCCTTCGGTGCGCACGGTGATCGTGCGCAACTTCACGTACTGGGAAAAGGTCGAGAGCAACCTCGACGAGGTCGTCTTCACGCCGATCGGCAACGATGCGACCCGCGTCGCCGCGCTGCTTTCGGGTGAGACCGATGTGATGGAGCCCGTGCCGCTCCAGGACGTCGAGCGCATCAAGGCGGCGGCGGGACTCACGGTGCTGCAAGGGCCCGAGTTGCGCACGATCTTCCTGGGCATGGACCAGAAGCGTGACGAGCTGCTGAACAGCAGCGTCAAGGGCAAGAACCCGTTCAAGGACAAGCGCGTGCGCCAGGCCTTCTACCAGGCGATCGACGTCGACACGATCAAGGCCCGCGTGATGCGTGGCGCGGCCGCGCCGACGGCGCTGATGATCGGCCCCGGCGTGCGCGGTTTCATGCCCGAGATGAACAAGCGCCTGCCGTACGACGCCGAAGCCGCGAAGAAGCTGCTGGCCGAGGCCGGCTACCCGAACGGCTTCGAGGTCGGCATGAACTGCCCGAACGACCGTTACGTCAATGACGCGGCGATCTGTCAGGCGGTCGCGGCGAACCTCGCGCGCATCGGCGTGAAGGTGAACCTGCAGGCAGAGACCAAGGTCAGCTACTTCCCGAAGATCCTGCGGCGCGACACCAGTTTCTACCTGCTGGGCTGGACGCCGAGCACCGCCGATGCGCATGACGCGTTCTACAACCTGATGGCGTCACCCACCGATGCCGGCCGCGGCCAGTACAACCTCGGCGCTTACGCGAACCCGAAGCTCGACGAGCTGACGACGAAGATCCAGACCGAGACCGACAAGACCAAGCGCGACGAGATGATCCGCGAGGCCTTCAAGCTCCACACCGACGACGTCGGTCACATCCCGCTGCATCAGCAGGCGCTCGCCTGGGCGTACAAGAAGAACGTGACGCTGACCCAGCTGCCCACGAACTACATGTACTTCAAGTGGGTCACGATGAAGTGATGGGTTCGACAGCGCGCAACCGATGAGCACCGTGATCGCCCCCGCAACCCGACCCGCCGTGAAGTCACCGGGCGCGTGGGCGCGCTTTTTCGACGGCGACGTCTGGCATTCGTTTCGCAGCTCGCCGATGGCGATGGGCGCGGCGATCGTCGCGCTCACCTGCGCGTTCTGCGCGACGTTCGCCGGCTTCATCGCGCCGCACAACCCGTTCGACCTGGCCACGCTCGAACTCAGCGATTCGATGCTGCCGCCGGCGTGGATGCAGGGCGGTCAGGCCAAGTACCTGCTCGGTACCGACGAGCAGGGCCGCGACGTGTTGTCGGCGCTGTTCTACGGCGCCCGCATCTCGCTGCTGATCGGCAGTGCCTCGGTGGTTGTTTCGATGCTGATCGGGGTGTCGCTCGGCCTGCTCTCGGGCTATGCCGGCGGGCGCGTCGACAGCTTCATCATGCGCGTGTGCGACGTGATGCTCTCGTTCCCGTCGATCCTGATCGCACTGCTGATTGCCGGCGTGGGCCGGGCGCTGTTCCCGCAGGCGCACGACTCGCTCGCGTTCGGCGTGCTGATCCTGGCGATCGCCCTGCCAGGCTGGGTGCAGTACGCGCGCACGGTTCGTGGCTCGACCATGGTCGAGCGCAACAAGGAATACGTGCAGGCGGCGCGTGTCGTGGGCGTGCCGCCGCTGCGCATCATGCGCAAGCACGTCCTGCCCAACGTGCTCGGGCCGGTGCTGGTGCTGGCAACGATCCACCTCGCGCTGGCGATCCAGACCGAGGCGACGCTATCGTTCCTCGGCGTCGGCGTGTCGCCGACCTCGCCGTCGCTCGGCACCTTCATCAATGAAGGCAACAAGCAGCTTTTCAGCGGCGCTTGGTGGCTGGTGATCTTCCCCGGCACGATGCTGCTGCTGATTTCGCTGAGCATGAATTTGTTCGGCGACTGGTTGCGCGACGCGCTCAACCCGCGGCTGCGTTGACCGCCGCCCCGAGACGTCCCATGCCTCAACCTCTGCTCGAAGTCCGCAACCTGCGCGTCGAATTTCCGACGCGCCGCGGCAAGCTGGTCGCGCTCGACGACATCTCGTTCGACATCGCGCCGGGCGAGATCCTCGGCGTCGTCGGCGAATCCGGCGCCGGCAAGTCGCTGACCGGCGCCGCGATCATCGGCCTGCTCGACCCGCCGGGGCGCGTCGCTTCGGGCGAGATCCGCTTCGATGGCAGGCGCATCGACAACCTGCCGTATGAAGAGATGCGCAAGGTTCGCGGCCGCCAGATCGGCGCGATCTTTCAAGACCCGCTGACCTCGCTGAACCCGCTGTACACGGTCGGCCGGCAGATCGTCGAGACGATCATGACGCACCTCCCGGTCAACAACGACGAGGCTCGAAAGCGCGCGATCCGGCTGCTGCAGGAGACCGGCATCCCGGCCGCCGAAGCGCGCATTGACCAGTACCCGCACCAGTTCTCCGGCGGCATGCGCCAGCGCGTCGTGATTGCGCTCGCGCTCGCGGCCGAACCGAAGCTGATCGTCGCCGACGAGCCGACGACGGCGCTCGATGTCTCGATCCAGGCGCAGATCATTTCGCTGCTGAAGCGGCTGTGCAAGGACCACGGCGCCGCGGTGATGCTGGTCACGCACGACATGGGCGTGATCGCCGAGACCTGCGACCGCGTCGCGGTGATGTACGCCGGGCGCATCGCCGAGATCGGCCCGGTGCACGACGTGATCCATGCACCGGCCCATCCGTACACCGTCGGCCTGATGGGCTCGATCCCGGCGATGGACGAAGACCGCGAGCGCCTGCTGCAGATCGATGGCGCGATGCCGCGGCTGACGGCGATCCCGACGGGTTGCGCGTTCAACCCGCGCTGCCCGAAGGTGTACGACCGCTGCAAGGTCGAGCGGCCCGACCTGATGCCGGCCGGCCCGACCCGCGCCGCGTGCTGGCTGCATGCGCCGGCGCTGCGGGAGGCTGCATGAGCGCTGTGCTGAACCTCGACGCAACCGCGCCACTGGTCGAGGTGCACGACCTGGCGAAGACCTTCGACGTGTCGGCGCCCTGGCTGAACCGCGTGATCGAACGCAAGTCGCGCCAGTTCGTCCATGCGGTCGACGGCATCAGCTTCTCGATCCAGCGCGGCAAGACGCTCGCGCTCGTCGGCGAGTCAGGCTGCGGCAAGAGCACCGTCGCGCGCCTGCTCGTCGGCTTGTATGCGCCGACGAAGGGCCGCGTGGAATTCGATGGTGTCGACACCGCGACCACCTTCAAGTCGAAGCATGCGCTGGCGCTGCGCCGGCGCATGCAGATGATTTTTCAGGACCCGTACGCGAGCCTGAACCCGCGCTGGAAGGTCGCCGACATCGTCGGCGAGCCGCTGAAAGAGCACGATCTGCTGCAACACGCGAACGGTTCGGGCGCCAGGGCCGACAAGGGTGCGATGAGGGCGCGGGTCGCGGAGCTCCTGCAATCGGTGGGCCTGGCCGCCGCCGATGTCGAGAAGTTCCCGCATCAGTTCTCGGGCGGCCAGCGCCAGCGCATCTCGATCGCGCGTGCGCTCGCGACTCAGCCCGAGTTCCTCGTCTGCGACGAGCCGACCTCGGCGCTCGACGTCTCGGTGCAGGCACAGGTGCTCAACATCATGAAGGACCTGCAGCGCAAGCAGGGCCTGACGTACCTGTTCATCTCGCACAACCTCGCGGTTGTGCGGCACGTGAGCGATCAGGTGGGCGTGATGTACCTCGGCCGCATCGTCGAACTGGCCGACAAGGCCGACCTGTTCGCGCGCCCGCGGCACCCGTACACGCGCATGCTGCTCGACGCGATCCCCGACATCCACATGAGCGGCCGGGCGCGCACGCCGGTGCAGGGCGAGGTGCCGAACCCGCTGAACCCGCCCAGCGGTTGCAGCTTCCACCCACGCTGCCCGCACGCGAACGCGCGCTGCAAGGCCGAGCGGCCGGCGTTGAAGATGTTCGGCGGCGCGCTGATCGCGTGCCATGGGGTCGAGGAAGGCCGGATCTGAATCGGGTTCAGCTCGGCAGCAGGTGTTCCCCGGCGAACAGCGACTCGACCGGCTCGCGGTCGCGGATCAACCAGACCTGATCGCCCGACACCATCACCTCGGCCGCGCGGCCCCGCGTGTTGTAGTTGCTGGCCATGCTCATGCTGTACGCGCCGGCCGACAGCACCGCGACGAAGTCACCGGCGTGCACCGCGAGTTCGCGGTCCTTGCCGAGCCAGTCGCCGGACTCGCAGACCGGGCCGACGACGTCGAACCGCATCGGCGGCTCATGGCGCGCGCGACAGGCGACGATCTTCATCCAGGCTTGGTACATGGCCGGGCGCATCAGGTCGTTCATCGCCGCGTCGACGATGCAGAAGTTTTTTCCGGCACCCGCAGGGTCGCCATCGGGCTCCCGACCCGGCTTCAAATACAGCACTTCGCTGACCAGCACCCCAGCGTTGCCGACGAGTGAGCGACCCGGCTCGAACATGAGCTTGCGGTGGCCGTGGCCGCGCGCATCGATGCGATCGAGCAGGCTCTTCACGAGCGCTTCGGCCGATGGCGGCGCTTCGTCGTTGTAGGTGATGCCCAGGCCGCCGCCCAGATCGAGGTGGCGAATGGCGATGCCACGCGCTTCGATCGCCTCGATCAGGTCGAGCAGGCGATCGAGCGCGTCGAGGTACGGGCCGGCGTCGGTGATCTGCGAGCCGATGTGGCAATCGATGCCGACGACTTCCAGCCCCGGCAGTTCGGCGGCGCGCAGGTAGTTCGCGAGCGCATCCTGGTGTGCGATGCCGAACTTGTTGCCCTTCAACCCGGTCGAGATGTACGGGTGCGTGCCGGCATCGACATCGGGGTTGATGCGCAGACTCACGCGCGCCGTCTTGCCGGCCGACGCCGCGACCCGCGACAGCAGATCGAGCTCGGCCTCGCTCTCGACGTTGAAGCACATCACGCCGACTTCGAGCGCACGCTGCATCTCGGCGCGGGTCTTGCCGACGCCCGAGAACACGATCTTCGAGGCTGCCACGCCGACCGCCAGCGCGCGCTCGAGTTCGCCGCCCGAGACGATGTCGAAGCCGCAGCCGGCCTGCGCGAAGGTCTGGATCACCGCGAGGGTCGAGTTCGCCTTCATCGCGTAGCAGATCAGGTGATCGCGGCCAACGAGCGCGCGCTGGTAGCTGGCGAGCGCGGCCAGCATCGAGGTCTTCGAGTACGCATACAACGGCGTGCCGTGCGCGCGCGCGAGCTGGGCGACCGAGCGGCCCTCGATGAACAGATCGTCGCCGCGCCAAGCGATGTGCGGGGAGCCGGGCAGGGTCATGGTCGGGCAGCGGAGGCCGAGTTGGCGGGTGACATGGCGGGAGACGTGGCGGGCGGTGACGAGGTCGTGGTCGCCGGTTTCGGAAATTGGAGCGGGCCTTTCTGGCCGCAGGCCGCGAGCAGCGCGACGGCGGCCACGCATGCACACACTCCCGACGCAGCCTTCGAGGCCGCCGCTACACTGATCTTGCGCTGCAACATCCTCTGGATTCTATCGACCATGTCCGCCGACCTCACCCTCACGCCGCTGTCCGATGCCGAATACGTGACGCGTGCGAATGCGGTGCTCGCGAGCGTCGAGGCCAGCGTCGACGCGTGGCTGGAGGCCGACGTGGTCGACATCGATGCCCACCGCACCGGTGGCCTGCTGGAGATGAGCTTCCCGAACCGCAGCGTGATCGTGCTGAACACGCAGCCGCCGCTGCACGAGATCTGGCTCGCGGCGCGTTCGGGCGGTTTTCACTACAAGTTCTCGAACGGCGCCTGGCGCGACACGCGCGATGGGCGCGAGCTGTTCGAGGCGCTCTCGGTCTGCGCGACCGAGCAGGCCGGCACGCCCTTGAAGTTCACGCCGCCGGCTTGATCGAAGCCGCGGGCCGAGCGCCGGGCCGCCCCCAAGCAGGCCCGCATCCCAAGGGCCACGAAGAGGCCCCTCGCGGCCCTCGGGCGATCGACCGACCTATTCGTCGGTCGAGGGGTTCCATCAGCGCTTGAACAGGTCGAGGATGCTCTTGCGCTCCTCTTCGTCGGCCGTGGTCGGCAGCTTGTCCTCGAGGCCGACACTGGCCACACCCGCGCCCCTCGTGTACTCCTCGTAGAACCACTCGTCGCCGATGTTGACCACGCCTTCGGGCACCGGGTACTGCGCGACCGGGATGCCATTCAGCGCATGCTTCATGTACTCGATCCAGATCGGCAGCGACAGTCCGCCGCCGGTCTCGTTGTCACCGAGCTTGCGCGGCGTGTCGTAACCGACCCAGACGATCGCGACCAGGCCGGGCTGAAAGCCGGCGAACCAGGTGTCGATCGAGTCGTTGGTGGTGCCGGTCTTGCCGTAGATGTCGGGGCGGTTCAGCGCGCGGCGCGCGGCGGCGGCAGTGCCGCGCAGCGCGACCGAGTTCAACAGGCTGTCCATCACGAACGCATTGCGTGCATCGAGCGTGCGCATCGATTCGTTCAGGACCGGCGGCGTCGACTCGTTCAGCACGCGGCCCTTGCTGTCGGTGATCCTGCTGATCAGCATCGGGTTGACGCGGTAGCCACCGCTGGCGAACACGCTGTATGCCGAGGCCATCTGCAGCGGCGTGACCGAGCCGGTGCCCAGCGCCATCGGCAGGTAGGCGGGGTGCTTGTCGGCCTCGAAGCCGAAGCGCGTGATCCAGTTCTGCGCATACGGCGCGCCGATCGACTGCAGGATCCGGATCGAGATCATGTTCTTCGACTTCTCAAGACCGCGGCGCATTGTCATCGGGCCTTCGAACCTGCCGTCGTAGTTTTTCGGCTCCCAAGGCTGGCTGCCAGTCGAGCCGGCGTCGAAGAACAGCGGCGCGTCGTTGATCACGGTCGCCGGCGTGAAGCCTTTGTCGAGCGCAGCCGAATAGATGAACGGCTTGAAGGCCGAGCCCGGCTGGCGCCAAGCCTGGGTGACGTGGTTGAACTTGTTCTTCGCGTAGTCGAAGCCGCCGACCATCGCGCGCACGGCGCCGGTGCGCGGGTCGATCGCGACGAAGGCGCCTTCGACCTCGGGCAGCTGCGTGATGCTCCAGTCGCCGGGCTTGCCGTCCTTGCCGGTGCCGCGGATCAACCGGATCACCGCACCTGGGCGAATCTGCGTCTTCGGGTTGCCCTTTGCGACCAGGCCGGAGGTGACCGGCTTGAGCCCGTCGCCGGTGATCGTGATCGCCTCGCCGCTCTGCAGCACCGCCACCACTTTCTTCGGCCCGGCCTCGGTCGCGACGGCCGCCTTGAGCTCGTCGTTGTCGGGGTGATCGACGAGCGCCTCGGCGATGCGCGCATCGACTTCCTTCGGGTTCGCCGGCAGGTCGACATAGTCTTCCGGCCCGCGATACACCTGCCGGCGTTCGTAGTCCATGATCCCCTTGCGCAGCGCCCGGTACGCGACCATCTGGTCGCTCGACTTCAGCGTCAGGTACACGTTCAGGCCGCGCGTGTACGACTCGTCGCCGTACTGCGCGAAGATCAGCTGCCGCGCCGCCTCGGCCACATACTCGGCGTGGACCGCGACTTCGGAGGGCTCGCGGTATTTCAGCTCCTCGACTCGCGCCACGTCACGCTGCTCAGGCGTGATGAAGCCGTTGTCGGCCATCCGGTCGAGGATGCGCAACTGCCCGCTCTTCGCGCGCTCCGGGTTGTTGATCGGGTTGTAGGCCGAAGGGGCTTGCGGCAGCCCGGCCAGCATCGCCGCCTCGGCGACCGAGATGTCGCGCAAGGGCTTGCCGAAGTAGATTTCCGCCGCCGACGCGAATCCGTACGCGCGCTGCCCCAGGAAGATCTGGTTCATGTAGACCTCGAGGATCTGGTCTTTGGTGAGCAGGCTCTCCATCTTGAAGGCCAGCAGCATCTCGTAGATCTTGCGGGTGTAGGTCTTCTCGGTCGACAGATAGAAATTGCGCGCGACCTGCATCGTGATCGTCGAGGCGCCTTGGCTGCGCGAGCGGTTGAACTGCGCCACGCCGGCGCGCAGCACGCCCCTGATGTCGACGCCGCTGTGTTCGTAGAAGCGCGCGTCTTCGGACGCGAGCACCGCGTGCTGCATCATCTTCGGGATCTGTGCCAGCGGCACGAAGTTGCGGCGCTCCTCGCCGTACTCCCTGAGCAACACGCCGTCGGACGAGAACACCCGCATCGGCAGCTTCGGGCGGTAGTCCATCAGCCCGCCGATTTCGGGCAGGTTCGGGTAGGCCACGGCCAACGCGATACCGACCAGCACGACGACCGTGAGGGCCCCCGTCGCTGCCAAGCCGACAAGCCAGAGTGCACTGCGGGTAACCCAGCGGGTCCAGCTCGGCATCGAGGCGCCACGGCTCGCAGGGGGATCGGCGGGCCGCTTGGCCGGGCGCTCGGATTCGCTCATGACACTCCACGTTGCAAGTTCCCATTATAGAAAGGCGTGAATGCGCCGAAGTGAGGGGGTCGACAGCGAGCGGCGAACCCCGGAAAGTGCGCCCTCAGGTGCATGGCCAGGGTTCTTCCCCGAGCTCCGAATCAAGGGTCTGCGGCGTGTGAGTTTTGCAACGAGACAGGGTCCGCAGAACCGGATTTTTCTTTGTGGCACAAAGACTTTACTGCTAGCATTGAAGTAACTTATTAACAGTCCAGCATGATTTCTTCACAGCTGGGGGAAGGCGTCATGGGCTTCTTGGACACCTTGTTGGGGCGCAAACATCCGCCAATGATCGGCTTGGACATCAGCTCTTCCAGCGTCAAGCTCGTGGAGTTGGGCCAGACCGCTGCGGGTGAATATGTTGTCGAGCGCTTTGGCGTCGAAAGCTTTGAAAAAGGCTGGATCGCCGATGGCCAGATCGAGAAATTCGACGAGGTCGCCGAGGCTGTCAAGCGCGTCGTCGCGAAGAGCGGTACCAAGACGCGCCAAGTCGTGATGGCGATGCCGCAATCGGCCGTCATCACCAAGAAGATCATGCTGCCGGCCGGCCTGCGCGAGGAAGAGCTCGAAGTGCAGGTCGAGGCCGAAGCCAATCAGTACATCCCGTTCTCGCTCGACGAGGTCAGCCTTGACTTCTGCGTGATCGGCCCGAGCCCCACCTCCGTCGGCGATGTCGAGGTGCTGATCGCCGCGTCGCGCAAGGACCGCGTCCAGGATCGTCAGGGCCTCGCCGAGGCCGCCGGCCTGACGCCGGTCGTGCTCGACATCGAATCGCATGCCTCGCGTCTGGCGATGAGTCGGGTCGTTGCATCGCTGCCGAACGAAGGCAAGGACGCGCTGGTCGCGTTGTTCGAGATCGGTGCCGACACGACCAGTCTGAAGGTGTTGCGGGACGACGAAATGCTCTACGACCGCGACCAGGCGTTCGGCGGCTCGCAGCTCACGCAGCTGATTTCGCGGCAGTACGGGTTCTCGTTTGAGGAGGCCGAGCAGAAAAAGCTCGCCGCCGACCTGCCCGAAGACTACGAGGCCACGCTGCTGGCGCCGTTCGTCGACAGCCTCTCGCAAGAAATCGGCCGGGCCTTGCAGCACTTCTTCACCAGCACGCCGCACCACAAGGTGCATTACGTGATGCTCGCGGGCGGCACCGCCGCGCTGCCGGGCCTGAAGGATCGTGTCACCGAATTGACCGGCTTCGCCTCGATGGTCGTGAACCCGTTCGAGAACATGAGGCTCGGCTCGGCGGTGCGTGAAAGCAAGCTGCGTCGCGAGGCTCCGTCGTATCTCACGGCCTGCGGTCTGGCCATGCGGAGGTTCGTGCTGTGATCCTGATCAACCTGCTCCCGCACCGGGAGGAAAAGCGCAAGCGCAAGAAGATCGCGTTCTTCGCGGGGCTCGGCGTCGCGGCCGCTGCGGGGCTTGCGATTGTTGGCG
Source organism: Rhizobacter sp. (assembly GCA_025351675.1). Lineage (GTDB taxonomy): Bacteria > Pseudomonadota > Gammaproteobacteria > Burkholderiales > Burkholderiaceae_C > LMDS01. The sequence continues at coordinate 1,163 of JANXVK010000650.1, read as the reverse complement.
GCTGGTATGTCGTCGTCGAGCAGCTGAAGGCCGCGCAGCAGGACCGCAACCAGTTTCTCAAGACCGAAATTGCGAAGCTCGAAGTCGAGATCAAGGACATCGCGACGCTGAAGGCCGAGATCGCCTCGCTGGTCGCGCGCCAGAGAGCGGTCGAGGATTTGCAGACCGACCGCAATCTGCCGGTGCACATCCTGAACGAGCTCGTGCGCCAGACGCCCGAGGGCATCTACTTCACCGCGGTGAAGCAGGACGGTCAGCTGCTCGGCGTGACCGGCATCGCCCAGACCCAGGAGCGCATCTCGGAGTTGCTGCGCAACACGGCGTACAACTCCGAGTGGCTCGTGAAGCCGGAGTTGATCGAGAGCAAGGCCACGACCGTGACCACGGCGAACCGCGAGCAAAAGCGCCTGTTCGACTTCTCGGTGCGCCTGACCGTCAAGCGCCCGCAAGACAAGGCTGCCGCGGCCGGTGCAGTACCTCCAGGCGCGCCAGCCAGCGCGCCGGCAGGTGGTGCCGCCGCTGCGGCTGCGAAGAAGGTTTGACATGGCGACCAAAGCAGCCCCGATGAATTTCGACCTGAACTCGGTTTTCGAGGGCGCGGTCTCGCAGTTTCGAAGCCTGAACACGAGAGAACCCGGCCAGTGGCCGCTGCTGCCGAAGCTCGTCGCTTGGGCCTTGGTGGCCGTTGCGATGATGGTGCTCGGGTGGTTCCTGTTGCTGTCGACCGCACACGACGAACTCGATGCCGAGCGCGCCAAGGAGCCGGGCCTGAAGGCCGACTACCGTGCCAAGCTCGGCCAGGCCGTCAACCTCGCCGAACTGCGCAAACAAAAGGTGCAAGTCGAAGAGTACGTGTTGCAGCTCGAGAAGCAGCTGCCCGGCAAGGCCGAGATGGACGCACTGCTCTCCGACATCAACCAGGCCGGCCTCGGCCGCGGTCTGCAGTTCGAGTTGTTCCGCCCCGGGCAGGTCGTCGTGAAGGACTACTACGCCGAGTTGCCGATCGCGATCCGCGTCTCCGGCCGTTATCACGATATGGGCGCGTTCGCCGGCGACATCGCGAACCTCTCACGCATCGTCACGCTGCACAACCTGAACATCGCAGCGGGGCCGCGCGACGCCAGCGGCACGCTCGCGATGGAGGCCACCGCGCGCACCTACCG
>JANXVK010000632.1 GCA_025351675.1 Rhizobacter sp. | reverse complement strand
GGCTCGATGGAGCCGACCTTGCGCGTCGGCGACTACCTGCTCGTCAACCACCTCGCCTACGGCCCGCGCCTGCCGTTCACCAACACCGCGATCGAATTCGGCCAGCCCAAGCGCGGCGACGTGGTGGTGTTCCGCTACCCGCAGGACGTCTCCGAGTTCTACGTCAAGCGCTTGATCGGCCTGCCTGGCGACGTGGTGCGCTTCGACCGCGGCGCGGTCAGCGTCAATGGTGCGCCGTTCGATGTGCAAGTGGTCAGCGAAGGGACCGGCGCGAACGTCGCGCCCGAAGACCGCGGCCAGTGGCTGCTCGACGAAACCACCGCCGGCCGCAGCCGCACGATCAAGGTCAACCCGTTCGTGATGGGGCGGCTGGCGCCGAGCGGCATGGGCGCGAGCTGCACCACCGAAGGCTCGACCGCGTGGCAGTGCACCGTGCCGAGCGGGCAGTACCTGATGATGGGCGACAACCGCGACAACTCGTCGGACTCGCGGGTCTGGGGCTTCCTGCCACACGAGCAGGTCTACGGCAAGGCGGTGCGGGTGCTGTTCAACCTGCACGACATGTCGCGCGCCTGGACGCCACTCTGATGAGCACGCCGATGGATCTGGCCGGCAAGCACATCGTGCTCGGCCTCTCGGGCGGCATCGCCTGCTACAAGGCCGCCGATTTCACGCGCGAACTGGTCAAGGCCGGCGCGACCGTGCAGGTCGTGATGACCGAAGCGGCGGAGCAGTTCATCACGCCGGTCACGCTGCAGGCGCTGTCGAACCGCAGCGTCTACACCAGCCAGTGGGATGCGCGCGAGCCGAATGCGATGGCGCACATCAACCTGACGCGCGATGCCGACGCGGTCGTGATCGCACCGGCCAGCGCCGACCTGATGGCCAAGCTCGCACAGGGCCGTGCCGACGACTTGCTCAGCCTGATGTGCCTCGCGCGGCCGTTGCTGAGTTGCCCGCTGCTGCTGGCGCCGGCGATGAACCGCGAGATGTGGGCACACCCGGCGACGCAGCGCAACGTCGCGCAACTGCGCGCCGACGGCACGCTGGTCCTCGGCCCCGGCAACGGCGACCAGGCCTGCGGCGAGATCGGCGACGGGCGCATGCTGGAACCGGCCGAATTGTTCGCCGAACTGGTCGCGTTCTTCCAGCCCAAGGTGTTGCGCGGCAAGCGCGTGCTGATCAGCGCCGGCCCGACCTTCGAGCCGATCGACCCGGTGCGCGGCATCACGAATCACTCGAGCGGGAAGATGGGCTTCGCGATCGCGCGCGCGGCGGCCGAAGCGGGCGCGAGCGTCATGCTGATCGCCGGGCCGGTGCACCTGCCGACGCCGCGCAACGTGCGCCGCATCGACGTGACGACGGCGCGGCAGATGTTCGACGCCGTCACCGGCGCGGCGAGCGCGCACGACGTGTTCATCGCGACCGCCGCGGTAGCCGACTGGCGGCCGGCGAGCTTCAATGACCACAAGATCAAGAAGCAGCCCGGCGAGAAGAGCCCGCCGAGCCTCGAGCTGACCGAGAACCCCGACATCCTCGCTGCGGTGGCACGCCTGCCGGCGGCGCCGTACTGCGTCGGCTTCGCGGCCGAGAGCCACGATCTGCTGAAGCACGCGCGCGAGAAGCGGGTGCGCAAGGGCGTGCCGCTGATCGTCGCCAATCTCGGCCCGGCGACTTTCGGGCAGGACGACAACGCGCTGACGCTGGTCGACGCGAACGGCGAACGCGAACTGCCGCGTGCCGACAAGCTGACGCTGGCGCGCCAGCTCGTCGCCGAGATCGCCGCCCGGCTCGGAGCCAAGGCGTGAGCCGCCGCGCCGGGCCGCCCCAAGCACGGCTCATCCAAGGGCCACGCAGGGGCCTTTTCAATGCCCTTGGGGATCGGCCGATGTACTCAGCGGACGAGGGGTCCCAGTGAGCGTGATCGACGTGAAAGTGCTCGATGCGCGCATGGCCGATCAGCTGCCGGCCTATGCCACGCCCGGCAGCGCCGGCCTCGACCTGCGCGCCTGCGTCGACGCCGCGCTGGTGATCGAACCCGGCCAGACGGTGCTGATCCCGACCGGGCTGGCCATCCACATCGGCGACCCGGGCCTGGC
>JANXVK010000630.1 GCA_025351675.1 Rhizobacter sp. | reverse complement strand
CCCAGGCCCTCGAACTCGACCACCTGCACGCGCGACAGCGCACCGGCGAGCAGGCGCGCGACGCCGCGTGAAGAGGCCGGCGACTCACGGCCCACCATCAACAGCACCGGCAGGTCGAGCCGGGCGAACGCGGCGAGCGGCGTTGGCTCGCCGAACAGCGCCGCACCCCAGCCACGCACATTGGCGACCGCCGCGGTGATCGGCGGCTTGCGCGGCTCGGGCGTGCCGCGCCAAGCGCCGGCGCCCATCCAGTAGTCGATGAAGCAGGCGGCGGCCGCATCGGGGTCGGCGGCGTCGAGCGCCGCACCGGCGCCGGCAACGGCGGCGCGGATGCCGTCGGCGTCGTTCGGCGGCGGCGAGTCGGCATCGAGCAGCGCGAACAGCGTCGGCTCGTACAACGCCAGCGCGCGCACGCGTTGCGGCTGCAGGGTCGCGGCGACGAGCGCGAGCGCGCCGCCGTACGAGTGGCCGACGAGTGCGAACGGATCGCCGGCATGCGCGAACACGGGTTCCAGCAGCGCGACCTCGTCACGCAGCGACACTTGCCGGTTGCTCGGCCAAGCCGGGCTCTTGCCGGCGCCGAACGAGTCAGGCGCGAGCACATGGCAACGCGGTGCCAGGATGTCGATCAGCTCGCGCCACTGGCTCGAACTGCTCGCGTTCGAGTGCAGACAGACGACGCCCGGGCCTGCGCCGGCCTCGCGAAAGAACGGAACGGGAGCGTGCATCGAAGGACCCTCGTGTGCGTGTCGCGCGATCAACCGGCCCGGGTCGGGCGGTCGCGTGTGAAGCTCGGCGGAAAGTACCACCAAGTCGCGGCGACGGCCAGACCGAACAGCGTGTAGGTCAGCGTGAAGGCCCAGCTCGGCGCATCGAAGTAGAGCAGCCGCTGCAACCAGTGTTCGATAAAGCCCGCCTCGTACGGCGCGGCACCCGCCCGAGAGCGCAGCCACGACTCCAGCGTGGTCAGCGGGCACGCGGCGCCCAGCCAAGCCTGCGCCACGACGACCCCGATCGCGAGCAGATGCGCCAAGCGGAACCAAGGCGCATTCGCCCGGCGCCAGCCGCGCAGGTTGCCGACGACGATCAGCGCGAGTCCGCCGACGACGAACAGCACCACGGCCACATGCAGCGCGAGCACGAGGTTCACCAACAACTGCCGGGGGAACGTGTGGCTCACGATCTTTCCCGCGCGATCTGCCGGCAGATCACGATCATCGGCAGCAGCCCGACCGCGACGATCGCGAGCGACGCGGTTGAAGCTTCGGCCAGGCGCTCGTCGGAGGCGAGCGTCCAGGCCTGCGTCGCCAGCGTGTCGAAGTTGAACGGCCGCATCACGAGCGTGGCCGGCAGCTCCTTCATCACGTCGATGAACACCAGCAAGGCGGCGGTGAGCAGGCCGCGCCGCAGCAGCGGCAGGTGCACGCGCTGCAAGGTGCGCGCCGGGCTCAGGCCGAGGCTGCGGGCAGCGTCGTCCATGTGCGGGGTGATGCGCTGCAGGGCCGAGTCGACCGTCTGCAGTGCCGCCGCGAGAAAGCGCACAACGCAGGCGAACACGAGCGCGGCGATGCTGCCGGTGAGCAGCAGGCCGGTCTCCCAGCCGAAGCTCGCGCGCAGCCATTGCACCAGCGCGTTGTCGAGCCGCGCCAGCGGGATCAGCACGCCGACCGCGATCACCGAGCCCGGCAGCGCGTAACCCATGCCGGCGAGCCAGTGCGCGATGCGCGAGAGCGGGCGCGGGTCGAGCCGGCGCGCGTAGGCGACGAGCAGTGCGAGCGCGACGGCGAGCAACGCGGTCAGCGTCGAGACGACGACGCTGTTGCGCGCGAGTGCCGCGAAACGCGGGCCGAACTGCGCGTCGCCGCTGGTCAGCGCCATCTGCAGCAGCACGCCGCAGGGCAGCACGAAGCCGAGCAGCAACGGCACGCAGCAGGCACCGATCGCGGCGGCTGCGCGCCAGCCCGTGAGGCGCGCGCCGCGCGACGGGGCGCGCCGCGTCGCCGGGCCGTGAAAGCGCGCGCTGCCGCGCGACGCGCGCTCCAGCGCGAGCAGCACCAGCACGAAGCCGAGCAGGCACATTGCCAACTGTGCCGCCGCGGCGCGATCGCCGAGCGAGAACCAGGCGCGGTAGATGCCGGTCGTGAAGGTCTGCACGCCGAAGTAGGCGACGGTGCCGTAGTCGGCCAGCGTTTCCATCAGGACCAGCGCGACGCCGGCGGCGATCGCCGGCCGCGCCATTGGCAGCGCGACGCGCGCGAAGCTGCCCCACGGCGTGAGGCCGAGCGAACGTCCGGCTTCGACGAGGCTGCTGCCGCGTTCGAGAAACGCGGTGCGCGCGAGCAAATACACATACGGGTAGAGCACGAACGCGAACATCGCCACCGCGCCGCCGAGGCTGCGCACTTCCGGGAACCAGTAGTCGGCGCGGCCCCAGCCGGTGGCCTCGCGCAGCGCGCCCTGCAGCGGCCCGGTGAACTGCAGCAGGTCGGTGTACGTGTAGGCCATCACGTAGGCCGGCATCGCCAGCGGCAGCACCAGCGCCCATTCGAACATGCGGCGCAGCGCGAAGTCGAAGTGCGTGACGAGCCAAGCCGCGCCCACACCCAGCAGCGCGGCGCCGCAGCCGACCCCGGCGCACAGCCACAGCGTCGTCGCGATGTATTCGGGCAGCAGCGTGGCCGCGAGGTGCGCCCAAGTGCCGGCGGTGCCGGGGCTGAACACGTTGACGCCGACCGACAGCACCGGTACGACCACCAGCCCGGCGATCAGCGCCGTCAGCGCGGTCAGCCAGCCGATGCGCGGCAGTGCGGCTGGTGGTGCGGTGGCGGGCGGGGCGGCGAGGGTCGTCACAAGATCGAGGAGGCGGTGGCCGCGCGCAGTGTAAGGTGCGGACGGAATGCTTCGCATCAACAATACCGACCGAGCGCCGAACCGAGCGCCGAACCGAGTGCCGCCGTCGCCATGAGCCCCCGCACCGACCCCGTTCTGACGCTGCGCGACCTGAGCCACCGCTACGCCACGCGCGACACGTTTGCCGGTCTCGACCTGGCGCTCGCGCCCGGCACGATCTGCTGCCTGCTCGGGCCGTCGGGCTGCGGCAAGACCACGGTGCTGCGCTGCATCGCCGGTTTCGAGCGGGTCAGCGCGGGCGAGATCCGCATCGACGATGCCGTCGTAAGCAGCCGAGCCGCGCACCTGGCGCCGGAGCGGCGCCGGGTCGGCATGGTGTTTCAGGACTACGCGCTGTTCCCTCATTTGAACGTCGAGCGCAATGTCGGGTTCGGGGTGCGCGACGCGGCCGTGGCGCGCGAGCGCGTGGCGCGGTTGCTGGAGATGGTCGGCCTGGCCGGCGCGAGCGAGCGCTTTGCGCACGAACTCTCGGGCGGCCAGCAGCAGCGCGTCGCGCTGGCGCGCGCGCTCGCGCCGCAACCGCGCCTGCTGCTGCTTGACGAGCCGTTCTCGAACCTCGACGTCGATCTGCGCGAGCAACTCGCGGTCGAGGTGCGCGCGATCCTGAAAGCGACCGGCACGACCGCCGTGTTCGTCACCCACGACCAGAACGAGGCCTTCGCGATGGCCGACGAGATCGCCGTGATGAACGACGGCCGCATCCAGCAGCTCGACAGCGCGTACAACCTGTACCACCGGCCGGTGAACCGCTTCGTCGCCGACTTCATCGGCCAAGGTGTGTTCGTCGAAGCCACCGTGCTCGACGCGCAGCGCCTGCGCATCGAGCTCGGCGAAGTGCGCAGCAGCACACCGATCGTGCTGCCGGGCGCCGCGGCGCCACCGGCCCCGGGCAGCCGGGTCGACGTGCTGCTGCGACCCGACGACGTGGTCCACGACGATGCCAGCCCGATCCAGGCGTGCGTGCAGCAGCGCGCGTTTCGCGGCGCCGAAATTCTCTACACGCTGCGCACCGACGGCGGCGCGCGCGTGCTCTCGATGGTGCCCTCGCACCACAACCACCGGCTCGGCGAACGCATCGGCATCCGCCTCGACATGGACCACGTGATCGCGTTCGAGCGCACGTAGGCCCGAGCTGCCGCTAAGAGACCTTGCGCCCAGTCGTCGGTCACGCGGTTCGGTGCGCTCGATGCGAACGCCCGCTACGTCAAGAACGGCGATCTGAAGCTGAAGTTGCTCGGCAGCGGTGGCCTGAAGCTCGGTCTGGCGATCGTCGAGTCGATCATGGACCTGTGCACAGCGGCACGGCCGGTGTCATCAGCGGGGCGGCACACGATGTTCAGGCCGTGGTTTCCGGGGCCGGGGCAGGGCGACGAAGCGCCTGCCATCGACTCCGCACTCAGCCTTCCGGTGCGAGATCGACCGTGACGTTCAGCGCGGTCGTCTCGAGCGCGGCGTAGTTCGAGATGAAGGCGACGTCGGCAGCGTCATGGCCGTACGCCACGACGACACGACCGCCGCGCGCCTGATCCTGGGTCGCGTCGAAGGTGTACCAGCGGCCGTCGATGAAGGTCTCGAACCAGGCGTGCAAGTCCATCGGATCGAGCCGGTACAGGTAGCCGACGACCATGCGCGCCGGGATCCCGAGGCTGCGGCACAGCGTGATGCCGATGTGCGAGAAATCGCGGCACACGCCGGCGCCGGCCGCGAGCGTGTCGAGCGCGTCGGTCGACAGTGTGCTGACGCCGTAGCGGTACACGATGTTGGCGTGGATCCAGGCGCGGATCGCCTCGACCTGCGCATAACCCGGCGCCAGCTTGCCGACGATCTGCAGCGCCCGGGTTTCGACCTCGGGCTTGTCGGAAGGGCAGTAGCGGCTTTGCAGAAGGTACTGCAACGTGTCGTTCGGCAGCATCGCGATGGAAGTGGCCGGCGCGTTCATGTCGACGACGATGTCGTCTTCGGTCTCGACCACCGCAGCGATCCGGATCGTCATCTGCCCTTGCGGGATGACGAAGCGCTGGCACAGGTTGCCGTACGCATCGACGTATTCGGTGATGCGCACCCGCGGCTCGAAGTCGTAGCTCTCGCTGACGAGCCACTGCGCCTCGCCGCTGCGCGGTCGCAGCATCGCGACGGTCGGGCAATCGGCTGCGGCCTGCAAGGTCATCGCGCAGCTGATCTGAAGTCTCATGCGTCGGCACTCGGGTCGGATTGCGGTTCGGCCGGCGCGGCCGGCCTGCCACCGAGTATCTGCGAGCCGACCAGCGCACCGACGGCGCCGACGATCAGCGCCGTCCAAACGGGATTCTCGCGCGCGGCCTTGATCGCCGCGCTCGCCTGCGGCTCGAAGCGGTCGAGCGCCTTGAGTGCTTGCTCGCGAACCGAGCCCCAGCTATCGGCGAGCGCGTCGCCGGCGTGCTCGACGCGCTGCTTCGCGGCATCGACCGGTACCGCGCGGGTCACGCGATCCGCGAGGTCGGCGATCTGCTGCTTGAGCGCGGCATAGTCGATGCCGCGCGAAGCGACCAGCGGCACTGGCGCGAGCGGGTCGGGGTCGTGGCGCGCCAGCAGCGCGACCAGCGCCATCAGCCCCGCGCCGGCGGCGGCTGCGGCCAGCACCGCTGGCATCGGGTTGCGCTCGACCATGTCGGTCAACGCGCGGGCTGCCGTCGCCCGGGGCTCGCTGGAGTCGCCCAAGGCGGCGAGTTCATCGAGGGTGTCGGTGTTCATGGTGATCTCCTGAAGTCTCGCGCCATCGTACGGAGGCGAGTGCAGAAAGGCATCGGAGCCGCGCGAGCCTCGACGTAGGACGCGAAGCCGTCGTCAGTCGCCGCGGCGCGTCAAGCCCAGGCTTCGGCCAACTCCCGCGCCTGTTGCAGCACCAGATCGACCGCAGCGTTCTCCTGGTCGGGCGGGCATTTGTACTTGCGCAGGATGCGCTTGACCATCAGCCGCAGCTTGGCCTGCACGCTCTCGCGCGCCGACCAGTCGGCGCTCAGGTTGCGGCGCAGGTTGTCGGTCAGTTCGTGGGCGATCTTCTTGAGCGTTTCGTCGCTGAGCTCGCGCACGGCCGATTCGTTGTTCGCGAGCGCGTCGTAAAAGCGCACCTCGTCTTCGGTCAGCCCGAGCTGCTCGCCGCGCGCCGCCGCCTCGCGAAATTTCTTCGCCATCTGCACCAGCTCTTCCATCACCTGCGCGGCTTCGATGGATCGGTTCTGGTAGCGCTGCACCACGTCGGCGAGCATGTCGGAGAATTTCTTGTTCTGCACCACGTTGCTCGCGAAGCGCGAGCAGATCTCGCCGTGCAGCAAACGCTCCAGCAATTCGACCGCAAGGTTGCGCTCGGGCAGCATCCGCACCTCGGCGAGAAACGCGTCGTCGAGGATGCCGATGTTCGGCTTGTCAAGCCCGACCGCTTCGAAGATGTCGACCACATCGTCGGAGACCACGGCCGAACTGATGATCTGGCGAATCGCCAGTTCGCGCGCCTCGTTCGTCTTCTTCTGGTGGCTGAACTCCCGTTTCATCAGGATCACCTTCACCGCCTGGCTCATGCCGAGCGCCGTCTCGGCGCCTTGACCCCCGGCTTCGCGAGGCGCGATTCATGGTCGATGGCGGCCGCCGTGCGCTTTGATGAACTCTTCGCTCTGCACGAACATGCCGCCCGAGCCGCAGCACGGGTCATACGTCTTGCCGTGGTGCGGCGCGAGCACGGCCACCAGTGTCTTGACGATGCTGCGCGGCGTGTAGAACTGCCCGCCGCGCTTGCCCTCGGCGCTGGCGAACATGCCGAGAAAGTATTCGTACACCTGCCCGAGCACGTCGCGCGCTCTGCTCGCGCTGGCGCCGAAGCCGATCGTCGAGACCACGTCGACGAGCTCGCCGAGCTTGCCGTCGGGCAACTGCGCGCGGGCGTAGCGCTTGTCGAGAATGCCCTTGAGCTTGGGATTCTCGAGCTCGATCAGCGCGAGCGCGTCGTCGATGCGCTTGCCGATCCCGGGCTGCTTGGCGGCGGCGCGGATGCTTCACCAGCGTGCAGGTTCGGGCACCCGGAAGACGTTGGCCTCGGTGTAGTAGTCGCGGTCTTCGAGCTCGCGGGCGAGCAAAGCGGCGTTCGCGTCGTGCAGAAAGTAGTCGTCGGCCAAGTCGCCGAGGCGGCGCGCGAGCTCGGTGCGGCGCGCCTGGAAGGTGTCGGAGATGTACTTGACGAAGATCAGGCCGAAGTCCTCGAGCATGGGGGAGTGGCGTCGTACTGAAAATCGGGTCGGCCGATTCTCTGCGCAATCGGCCTGCATCCGGTGAGACGTCTTGTAACGCCGGAGGGCGTCGACTGCGACCTAGAATCGCTGGCAGGCGAGCCCCACGCCAACCCAAGGATTTTGCAGATGAAGCAGCAGCCGGACAAGGTCGAGGTGACCGTCGAAGAAGTGAAGGAGTCGGTCGCCGGCGCGACCAGCAGCGGCGACGCGAGCGTCGTCATCGAGACCGAGTCGACGATCGATGGGAAGGTGCGCGAGACCTTGATCGAGGTCAGAGAGGTCGATGTCCCCGTCATCGCCGCGGCGCTGTTGAATGCCGATGTCCGGCAACCCGAGTCGACCGAGGATCTGCCGGTGGCGGTGCAATGCCTCGTCGTCGGCGTGATGCCCGCGGCGAGCGTGGGTCAGGTGCGCTTGCACCTGCAGTTCGACTCCGGCCAGGTGCTGCCGATCGAGATGTCGCACGATGCGGCCCGCGCGCTGTCGCGCGCGTTGAGCGAGCACACCGGCACGGCTTGAGGCCGGTGCCGCCGTCACGGCACCGCGCGCGCCGTCAGAACAAAAAATAGCGCTGCGCCATTGGCAGCTCGGTGGCGGGCTCGCAGGTCAGCAGCACGCCGTCGGCGCGCACTTCGTAGGTCTGCGCGTCGACCTCGATGTTCGGCGTGCCGGCGTTGTGGACCATGTCCTTCTTGCCGATCGTGCGCGTGTTCTTCACCGCTTCGACACGCCGCCTCAAACCCAACTGCTGCGGCACACCGGCGGCCACGCCGGCCTTCGACATGAAGGTGATGCAGGTGTTGTTCATCGCCGCGCCGAACGCGCCAAACATCGGCCGGTAGTGCACCGGTTGCGGCGTCGGGATGCTCGCGTTCGGGTCGCCCATCGCGGCTGCAGCGATCATGCCGCCCTTGATGATCAGGCTTGGTTTCACGCCGAAGAACGCCGGCTTCCAGACCACCAGATCGGCGAGCTTGCCAACCTCGATCGAGCCGACGACGTGCGAGATGCCTTGCGTGATGGCCGGGTTGATCGTGTACTTGGCGATGTAGCGCTTGACGCGGAAGTTGTCGTGGCGCGCGTTGTCTTCCGGCAGCGTGCCGCGCTGCGCCTTCATCTTGTGCGCGGCCTGCCAAGTGCGGATGATGACCTCGCCGACTCGGCCCATCGCCTGACTGTCGGAGCTCATCATCGAGAACACGCCGAGGTCGTGCAGGATGTCTTCGGCGGCGATCGTCTCGCGCCGGATGCGGCTCTCGGCGAACGCCAGGTCTTCGGCTATTCGACCATCGAGGTGGTGGCAGACCATCAGCATGTCCAGGTGCTCGTCGACGGTGTTGACGGTGTACGGCATCGTCGGATTCGTCGACGAGGGCAGCACGTTCGGCAGCCCCGCGACCTTGATGATGTCGGGAGCGTGCCCACCGCCGGCGCCTTCGGTGTGGAAGGTCGCGATCGTGCGGCCCTTGAACGCGGCCACCGTGTCTTCGACGAAGCCCGACTCGTTCAACGTGTCGGTGTGGATCGTGACCTGCACGTCGTGCCGGTCGGCGACCGTCAGGCAGTTGTCGATCGACGCGGGCGTCGTGCCCCAGTCTTCGTGCAGCTTCAGGCCGTAGGCGCCGGCTTCGATCTGCTCGTCGAGCGCGCCGGGCAGCGAGCTGTTGCCCTTGCCCTGGAAGCCCAGGTTCATCGGGAAGCTCTCGGCGCTGCGCAGCATCGAGTGGATGTGCCAGGCGCCCGGCGTGCAGGTGGTCGCGAAGGTGCCGGTGGCCGGGCCGGTGCCGCCGCCCATCATCGTCGTCACGCCGCTCATCAGCGCCTCTTCGATCTGCTGCGGGCAGATGAAGTGGATGTGCGTGTCGATGCCGCCTGCCGTGACGATGTTGCCCTCGCCCGCGATGATCTCGGTGCCGGGACCGATGACGATGTCGACACCGGGCTGCACGTCGGGGTTGCCCGCCTTGCCGATCGCCGCGATCAGGCCGTTCTTGAGCCCGATGTCGGCCTTGACGATGCCCCAGTGGTCGATGATCAAGGCGTTGGTGATGACGGTGTCGGCCACCTCGGCGGCCAGGCGCTGGCTTTGGCCCATGCCGTCGCGGATGGTCTTGCCGCCGCCGAACTTCACTTCTTCACCGTAGCCGCCGGCGCGCAAAGTGTGGTCGTGTTCGACCTCGACGATCAGGCCGGTGTCGGCCAGGCGCACGCGGTCGCCTTTTGTGGGGCCGAACATTTCCGCATACGCGCGGCGGTTGATCTTCGCC
>JANXVK010000491.1 GCA_025351675.1 Rhizobacter sp. | reverse complement strand
CTTGCATCGCGAGTTCGCGGGTCGGGCACAGCACGAGGATGCGCGGGCCGTAGATCACGCCGCGTTCGCGCTTGGTCGTGGTGTCGGCACGCGCAGCCAGCACGCGTTGCAGTGCGGGCAGGATGAACGACGCGGTCTTGCCGCTGCCAGTGCTGGCCGAGACCATCAGGTCGGCGCCAGCCAGCGCGGGCGGGATCGCCTGCATCTGCACTTCGGTGGCGGTTTCGTAACCGGAAGCGGCAACAGCTTTCGTCAGGGCTTCATTCAGGCCCAGTGTTTCAAAACTCATGGTCTTCTTTCTTCTTCAAACATCGCACGCGCACATGCCGCCTTGTGAGCGAAAAGCATGCAACAACGCACCAACCACCACGCCAATGTGGTGACCCAATAGTCGCTGGGGAGAAGGTCCGAATCAGCGCCGAGGCTGGCGCTGGATCTCGGGAACAGTCAAAGCGACGGCATCGCCGCCAACCATTCCCGCACGCGCAGGCAGGCCGCTTGGGTTCGAACAGAGCACAACGGATGTTGTGCGAAGACTCGATGAGGTCAGAGGGGATGAACGAGACGCCGGCTGTGCAAGGCTAGCAAGGCCGTCACTTCCGGCGAAGCCCGCATTCTATGCCGACTGGGGTTTTCCCGCAAGTGCTGTGCGGATCACTTCGCCAGCAGGTGCTCGCGGTAGTACACGAGCTCGTCGATCGACTCGGTGACGTCAGCCAGCGCGGTATGCGCCTGCGCCTTCTTGACGCCGACCAGAATTTCGGGCTTCCAGCGCTTCGCGAGTTCCTTCAGCGTGCTCACGTCGAGGTTGCGGTAGTGGAAGAAGTCTTCGAGTTTGGGCATCGTCTTCGCGAGAAAGCGGCGGTCTTGGCAGATGCTGTTGCCGCACATCGGCGACTTGGCCCGGGGTACGTACTGCTTCAGGAACTCGATCACCTGCGCTTCGGCCTGCGCCTCGTCGACGGTCGAGGCCTTCACGCGGTCGATCAGCCCGCTCCTGCCGTGCGTGCCCTTGTTCCACGCGTCCATCGAGTCGAGCGCAGCGTCGCTCTGGTGGATCGCGAACACCGGGCCTTCGACACGGTTTTTCAAATGAGCATCCGTGACGATGACGGCGATCTCGATGATGCGGTCGGTGTCGGGATACAGGCCGGTCATTTCCAGATCGATCCAGATCAGGTTGTCGTCAGCGCGGGCCAAGGTGGTTTCAGTCATGCAGGTTCTCCTTCGCGGGATTTTGGCAGACCCTACACTTCGGCTCATGCAAGCCATCTCCCTCACGCTCGTGTTCGCGGCCGCCCTGCTCGCCTCGCTGCTCGTCAAGTTCTGGCTCGCGACGCGGCAGATGCGGCACGTGGCCGCGCACCGCGACGCCGTGCCCGAGCCCTTCACATCGACGATCGCCCTGGCCGCGCACCAGCGCGCTGCCGATTACACGCTCGCGAAGGGCCGCTTCGGGCTGCTGAGCATGGCCTTCGGCGCGGCGGTGCTGCTGGGCTGGACGCTGCTCGGCGGCATCGACACGCTGAACGTCGCGGTGCGCGATGCGCTCCAGCCACGCTTCGGGTCGATGGCCTACCAACTCGCACTGCTGACTTGCTTCGCGCTGATCGGCAGCCTGCTCGACCTGCCGTTCGAGCTCTACAGCACCTTCCGCATCGAACAGCGCTTCGGCTTCAACCGGATGACCTGGAAACTGTATGTCGCCGACATGCTCAAGGGCGCGCTCGTCGGCGCGTTGATCGGCTTGGCCGTCGCCGCGCTGATGCTGTGGATCATGGGCGCGACCGGGGGCCTGTGGTGGCTGTGGGCCTGGGGCGCGTGGATGGCGTTCAACCTTCTGATCCTGGTGCTCTATCCGACCGTGATCGCACCGCTGTTCAACACCTTCGAGCCGCTCGCCGACGAGTCGCTGAAGGCGCGCGTGCAGGCGCTGATGGCGCGCTGCGGCTTCGCGGCCAAGGGCCTGTTCGTGATGGACGGCAGCAAGCGCTCGGCGCACGCCAACGCGTACTTCACCGGCTTCGGCGCCTCGAAGCGCGTCGTCTTCTTCGACACGCTGCTGAACAAGCTGACGCCCGGCGAAGTCGAGGCGGTGCTGGCCCACGAACTCGGCCACTTCAAGCACAAGCACGTGATCAAGCGCATCGTCTCGATGTTCGCGATCAGCCTCGCGGGTTTCGCGTTGCTGGGCTGGCTGTCGACCCAGATCTGGTTCTACGCGGGGCTCGGGGTGCGCCCGTCGATGGGCGCGCCGAACGACGCGGTCGCGCTGCTGCTGTTCCTGCTCGTCACGCCGGTGTTCGGCTTCTTCGTCTCGCCGTTGTTCGCGCAGCTTTCGCGCAAGCACGAGTTCGAGGCCGACGCCTACGCGTGCCAGCAAGCCAGTGGCCACGACCTGGCGGGCGCGCTGCTGAAGCTGCACGAAGACAATGCGGCGACGCTGACGCCCGATCCGCTGTATGTTCGCTTCTACTACTCGCACCCGCCGGCGTCGGAGCGCCTTGCTGCGCTGGCGCGAGCACCCTCTTCACTGCAAACTGCCTGAGGCCCCATGAGCAACCTGCTGCACCAGAAATGCCAAGCGCTTGGCGCCGGCAACGCGATGAGCGAGGCGGTGATCCACGATCACCTCGCGCAGGTCAGCGGCTGGCACCTGAACCAGGGCGCGATCGAGAAGCGCTTCGGCTTCAAGAACTATTACGAGACGATCGCCTTCGTGAACGCGCTCGCCTGGATCTGCAACACCGAAGACCACCACCCTGATTTGTCGGTCAGCTACGACCGCTGCGTGGTGCGTTTCAACACCCACTCGGTCGGCGGCGTCTCGATCAACGACTTCATCTGCGCGGCCAAGGCCGATGCGCTGATCGCCTTTGTCGCATGAGCGTGGCTTGAGCAAGTTCGCCGCGCTCGACCTCGGCCTCGTGGTCGCCGGGCACGGCCGTCATTACATCGTCGAGACGCCCGACGGCCAGCGCATCCAATGCCATCCGCGCGGCAAGAAGAGCGACTGCGTGGTTGGCGACCGGGTCCGCTGGCAACCGTCTGGCGACGAAGGTGTGATCGAACATGTCGAGCCGCGCCGCAACCTGCTATTCCGCCAGGACGAGTGGAAGACCAAGTCGTTCGCCGCGAATCTGGACCAGATCATGGTGCTGGTCGCGGGCGAACCGGTCTTCAGCGAATCGCAACTGGCGCGCGCGCTGATCGCGGCCGAGAGCGCCGACATCCCGGCGCGTATCGTGCTGAACAAGGCCGACCTGCCCGTGATCGCCGCGGCGCGCGCGCGCTTGCAGCCGTATGTGGCGATGGGCATCGAGGTCGTCGAACTCGCGCTGAAGACGCAACAGATTGAGGCTCGCGCGATCCTGAATCCGCTGCTGGACGGCAAGGCTACGCTGGTGCTCGGCCCGAGCGGCACCGGCAAGAGCACGCTGATCAACCTGCTCGCGCCCGAGGCGAAGGCGCAGGTCGGCGAGATCTCGCAGGCGCTGAACTCCGGCCGCCACACGACGACGTTCACGCAGTGGTACTGGATCGACGGCAGCGATCGCCGCAGCGCGCTGATCGATTCGCCGGGCTTCCAGGAGTTCGGCCTGCGCCAGATCGACGCGAACCAGTTGCCCTCGCTGATGCCCGACCTGCGCGCGCATGCGTCGGCATGCCGCTTCTACAACTGCACCCATCTGCACGAGCCAAGCTGCGGCGTGCGCGCGGCACTGGAACGTGGCGAGATCAGCGAATCACGCTACCGGATCTACGGCGAGATCCTGAGCGAGTTGGTCGACCGGCGTTAGGGCCGAGCGCCGGGCCGCCATGGGCCACGAATAGGCCCACTTCGTGGACTCGGCCGGCCCGCATCGCTCGGGGGGTCGACCGACGTATTCGTCGGTCGAGGGGCCTCACCCCACCAGGTTGGCGAGCGACAGCAGCGCCAGCAGCAGCATCCACAGCACGACCGAGCGCCACACCAGCCCGACCACGCTGCGAAGATGCCCCATCACCGGCAGCAAGCCCGGCGTCGAACCCTCGGCAATCACCGCCTCGGGCGACACGCCGGCCTCGAAGGTTTGTGAGCGATCGGGCGTCACGCCCGGCGCCGCACTGCCACCCAGTTGCACACCGACGGCGCCGGCGGCGGCGGCCAGAATGATTCCTTCGTTCGGATGCTTCCACAGCCCCGCGTCGCGGCGCCAGCACGTGATCGCCTCCTCGAAATTGCCGACCACCGCGAAGCCGAACGCCGTCATCCGCGCAGGCACGAAGTCGAGCACGTTGAACAGGCGCTGCGAGAGATTCAGCAGCCGATCGTTCACCGGCGCGTCGATCGTTCGGCTCTTGAAGGCCCAGTAGCGGCTCGCCAGCTCGGCCATGCGGTACAGCACAGCGCCGGCCGGCCCGAGGCCGAACGACGACAGCAGCACGAACCAGAAGAACACGCCGAACACGTGGCGGTGCGCGGCGAGCAGCGAGTGCTCGATCACGTGGCGCAGCAGTTCGGTGCGCGGCAGCTCGCTCGCGTCGAGGTGGCGCCACTCCGAGAGCAACCGGCGCGCCTCGGCTTCGTCCCCGCGATCGAGCGCGTCGCGGATGTCGGTGAAGTAGTGGCTGAATTGGCGGAAGCCGAGTGTCAGGTACAGCACCATCACACCCCACGCGAGCGCGAGCAGGACGTTCAGGTGCGCCAAGCCGAAGTGCACGCCCCACGCGACCAGCGCCGGGAACAAGCAGGTGATGCCCCAGACGACCCACGCGTGATGATCGCGGCCGGCGTCGAAATTGCGGCCGGTCCAGTGCATCCAACCGGTCAGCGCGTCGTGCACCACATTGCCGCGCGGCAATGGTTTGAGTTGCTCGATCAGCAGCGCGAACAGGACGGCGAAGAAACTCATGCGCGCCGATGATACCGACGCATGTGCGCGTGCTCAAGCCGCGAGGAAACGATAGAGGTTCCGCAGCATTGCCGCGGTCGCGCCCCAGATGAAGAAGCGCCGCGGCTGCCCCTGCGCGTCGACGCCGTCCCAAGGTATCGACAGGAACTCGCGCTGCGCGCCGTTCAACTCGACCGCGTGGCGGCGGTGGTTCGCCGGGTTCATCAAAAAGCTCAGCGGCACCTCGAACACCTCGGCCACCTCGAACGGGTCGGCCGCGACCGTGAAGCCGGGCCGCACCAGCGCAACGATCGGCGTGACGATGAAGCCGGTGCCGGTGGTGTAGGTCGGCATCGCGCCGAGCACGTCGACGAACGGGGCTTCGAGACCGATCTCCTCTTGTGCCTCGCGCAGCGCGGTGGCCGCGGCATCGGCATCGGTCGGCTCGACGCGGCCGCCGGCGAAGCTGACTTGGCCGGGATGATCGTTCAGGTGATCGGTGCGCTGGGTCAACAGCACCGTCAGCTCATCGCGCTCGACCAATGCGACAAGCACCGAGGCGTGGGTCGGCGAGCGGTCGTTTAAGCGCGGCTCGTGCTTGATCTCGGGCGTCCAGAGCGGCGGCATCAGGAAGCGCTGGCGCACGGCGGCCGAGCGCAGCACCTCGGCCGTCAGCGCGGGCAGGTGATCGTCGATGCCGACGACCGGGAAACTGTTCGGATCGAAGGCGCGGGCCATGGTGAAGGGTGGAATGCAAAAGGCCGCCCACGGGAGGCGGCCTTCGATCGAGGCAGCGAACCGCCTCGTCGCGATTAAGAGAGTTTCTCTTTGATACGCGCCGACTTGCCCGAGCGGCTGCGCAAGTAATACAGCTTGGCGCGCCGCACATCGCCGCGGCGCTTGACTTCGATCGACGCGATCAGCGGGCTGTAGAGCTGGAACGTGCGCTCCACGCCCTCGCCGCTGGAGATCTTGCGCACGATGAAGCTGCTGTTCAGGCTGCGATTGCGCTTGGCGATCACGACGCCTTCGAACGCCTGGACGCGCTTGCGCGTGCCCTCGACGACGTTGACGCTGACGATCACGGTGTCACCCGGCGCGAACGGCGGGATGATCTTGTTGAGGCGAGCGATTTCCTCGTGCTCGAGGGTCTGGATCAGGTCCATGGGTTTCTCCAAGTGATCATGCCGGCGCGCGTTGATGGAGTTGGGTGAAGCGGTGACATCGCTGATCGTAGTCAGCCGGTCGGTGCTTCTGCGGGGCAGAGGATCGAAAAGCCTTAGATTATGGCACAAGGTTGGCGAGATGCGTCTCGTCGGCCTTCGTCAGGCGCCCAACCGCGCGGGCGGCAGCGATCATGTCGGGGCGGCGGCGCGCCGTGAGCGCCAGCGACTGCTCGCGGCGCCAGCGGGCGATGTCGGCGTGGTGGCCCGACAGCAGGACCGCCGGAACCGGTTGCCCGGCGTCGCCCTCGCCCAGTGTTTCGGGTCGGCTGTAGTGCGGGCAGTCGAGCAGGCCATCCTCGAAACTGTCCTGCTGGTGCGATTGGGCGTCGCCCAGCACACCGTCCTGCAGCCGAGCGACGGCGTCGAGCAGAGCCAGTGCCGGCAGTTCTCCGCCCGAGAGCACGAAGTCGCCGAGGCTCAGTTCGATGTCGACATGGCGCTCGATGAAGCGCTGGTCGATGCCCTCGTAGCGCCCGCACAGCAACACCGCGCCGGGCGATGCTGCGAACTCGCGCACGACCCCTTGGTCGATACGCCGGCCCGTCGGCGTGAAGTGCACGACCGGCACCGGCGAGGCCTCGGCACGCGCCTCGCGCGCCGCCGCGAGCGCCCGTTCGAGCGGCTCGACCAGCATCACCATGCCAGGCCCACCACCGTACGGGCGGTCGTCGACGCGGCGGTAGGCGTTGTCGGCGAAGTCGCGCAGCGGCCACAGGCGCACATCGACCGGCCCCGACTCGAACGCGCGCCGCGTGATGCCCTGCGTCAGGTGTGGCGCGAACAGGTCCGGAAACAGCGTGATGATGTCGAAGCGCATGTGTGCAGCCGGGAGGGTCAGTAATCCAGACCCCAATCGACCGTGATCAGCTTCCGTTCCAGGCTGACCACATCGACGTACGCACCGACGAACGGGATCAGCCGCTCGGCCTCCTGCGTGCTCACGCCCTCGGGCAATACCTCGGGCGCGACCCGAAGCACGCTGTGCGGCCCGGTGTCGATCAGCCCGGCAACGGTGCCGAGCTTCTCGCCTTCGCGGTTGACGACGTGCAGGCCGATCAGGTCGACCCAGTAAAACTCGTCTGGGTCGGGCGTCGGGAAGCTCGCGCGACCGATGAACACGCGCGCGCCGCGCAGCGCCTCGGCGGCGTTGCGATCAGACACTTCTTGCGCGAGCGCCACAACCACGTCGCCGTGGTCCTTGATCTGGGTGATCTTGATCAGCGAGGGAATCGCCGCGGCGCCAGCGGCAGGACGCAACGGACCGGTCTTCTCGGACGGCAGCAGGAACCAGCGGCGCGACGAGAACAGCGCCTGCGGATCGGCTGCGAAGGGCTGAACCTTGACCCAGCCCTTCAGGCCCCAAGGCTCGCCGATGCGACCGACTTCGATCGCATCCTCGGGCCATGCGGCGTCTGCGCCGGCGGGTCGGGCAGCAGAGTTCACTGCCGGCAACCCGACAAACGCATCGAGCCGCGGCTCAGACCGCGGTCTTGGCTTGCGCGACGAGGCGCATGACGGTCGGCGACATTTGCGCGCCGGTGCTGGTCCAGTGCTCGATGCGGTCGAACGCGACGCGCAGCGGCTGCTCGCCACCCGAAGCGACCGGGTTGTAGAAACCCACGCGCTCGATGAAGCGGCCATCGCGGCGGGTGCGCGAGTCGGCGACGACGATGTTGAAGAACGGGCGCTTCTTGGCACCACCACGAGCAAGACGAATCACAACCATGACATTTCCTTGAATTTCAAATGACCCACCTCTTCGAGGCAGATCTCCCTTGCGAGTCGATCTTTGCATGGCAGCCATCGACCACAAGCTCGCCGGTACGGCCATCGGGCCACCACTGAGTCGACCACCCGGCCGACCACCAACGAAACCGCGCATTATAAACTCACACCTGAACCTCACAGGAACCCGATGAACACGCCCGCTCTGCTGATCCGCCCCAGCACCCCCGTCGATCTGCCCGTCATCACTGCGATCTACGGCTGGAACGTGCTGAACGGCACCGGCACCTTCGAGCTCGAAGCGCCCGATCTGGCCGAAATGACAGGCCGGCGCGACGATGTGCTTGGCAAGGGCCTGCCGTGGATCGTCATCGAGCGCAGCGGTGTCGTGCTGGGGTTTTCCTACGCGAATCACTTTCGCCCGCGCAAGGCCTACCGCTTCTGCCTCGAAGACTCGCTCTACCTCGCCGCCGACGCGAAAGGCCAAGGCCTGGGCCGCCTGCTGCTGGCCGAGCTGATGGCGCAGTGCGAGGCGCTGGGCGCGCGTCAGATGCTGGCGGTGATCGGCGACTCGCGCAACCTCGGCTCGGTCGGAGTGCACCGCACGCTCGGCTTCGAGCACATCGGCGTGATGAAGTCGGCAGGCTGGAAATTCGATCGCTGGCTCGACGTCGTGATCATGCAGAAGGCGCTCGGCCAAGGCGATACGACCGACGGCAAGGATCTCGCGTGACAGCCGATTCACCAAGCTACAAATCGAAAACGCTCGCGACCTGGATCGCACTGATCGGCGGCAGTGTCGGCCTGCACCGCTTCTACCTGCACGGGTTTCGTGACGTCTGGGGCTGGTTGTTCATCGTGCCGAGCACGATCGGCCTGTACGGCGTGCAGCGCATGCGCCACCTCGGCGTGAACGATCACCTCGCCTGGGCGCTGATCCCGTTGCTGGGCGTGATGCTGTCGATCGCGATGTTGAGCGCGATCGTCTACGGCCTGACGCCCGATGAGAAGTGGAATGCCCGCTTCAACCCGAGCGGGCCGGACCACCAGATGAACTGGGCCACGGTGATCGGCGTGGCCGCCGCGCTCATCATTGGCGGCGCGGTCTTGATGGCGACGATCGCGTTCAGCGCCCAGCGCTACTTTGAATATCAAGCCGAAACGGCTCAGGGCAGAACCGCCACCCCGATCCAGTAAAAAACGCCGGCGACGAAGGCCGAAGCCGGGATCGTGAAGATCCACGCCCAGACGATGTTGCCCGCCACGCCCCAGCGCACCGCCGACGCCCGCTGCACCGAGCCAACGCCGACGATCGCGCCGGTGATCGTGTGGGTGGTCGAGACCGGTACGCCCAAAGCGGTCGCCAGAAACAACGTGATCGCC